>RGQW01000081.1 GCA_010029945.1 Actinomycetota bacterium
GTCCGGCTTGCACATGAAGGCCACCGTCATGGGTAACCAGTAGGGATGCGGAAGTGATGCCGCCTCCGAGATCGCGGTGGCGATGACCATGACGATCGCGAGGCGAACCCCGTGCAGAATAAAAGTCCGATCCCACCCCGATGCCCATCGTTCGATCGTCCACGTTCCCCGGTGTTGGCCGCGAGCAATACCCATCGCCACCGCAGCGACGGTCTGAGCGAAACCGCCTAAACCGATCAAGAGGACCGAAGCTCCTGCGTCCTGGACTGGAACGGGCATTCCGATGTAGATGGTGAACGTCACCAGGGTGAACATGCCACCGAGGGCAGCGCGTGCGCTCTTACTACCGATGGCCCCGCACGCGAATGCAACGGGCGCGGTCAGAGCGATGGCGACGATGGCCCAATCGGAGACGGCATGGCCCACGAAGGTAGCCGCCATCAGCGCCGCGGTGGTCCACAGCATCGTTCGCCACCGCTGGCCGAACGGTTGCCCCGCTTCGCTCACCGCAACGAAAACGGCCCCGATATGCAACGGGATGGCGAGAGTCCAGTCGCCGTTGACGATGGGAATGGCCGTCACGATGGTGATGACTGCCGCGGCGCGCAGGGCATCGGGCCAGTCGGCCTTGGAGAGGTCGAATCGAATAAGGCTGGCAAACCAGCCTCGGTAGTTCGACATGACAACTCCCGCGATCGTGGGCTGTGGCGGCAAGTTTAAGGTTCACCCCATGAAGCCATTACGAATCGGAGTTCTGGGAGCCGCGCGCATCAGCGACAAGGCCATCATCGAACCTGCACGCAACACCGGGCACCGATTGGTAGCGGTCGCCGCCCGCGATCGGAACCGAGCCGAACAGTTCGCCCAGGACGGAAATATCGAACGAGTCGTGGACTCCTATCAGGAAGTGATCGACGACCCGGAGGTCGAGGCGATCTACAACCCTCTTCCGAACGGTCTGCATGGGCCGTGGAACCTCCGAGCGATCGCAGCCGGCAAGCACGTCTTGAGTGAAAAACCCTCGGCCAGCAACGCCTCCGAGGCCCGCGACGTTCGAGACGCCGTGAACGCCTCTGGTGTGAAGTTCATGGAGGCATTTCACTACCGGTACCACCCCGTCATGAAGCGCATGCTCGAGTTGGCGAGCTCGGGCGAATTGGGTGAGCTGACGAACATCGATGTGCACATGTCTTTCCCAAACACCGATCCAACCGACCCACGCTGGGACTTCGACCTCGCCGGCGGGGCCACGATGGATGTGGGCTGTTACGCGATCCACGGGCTCAGAAGCCTGCGCAACGTGGGTGGCGGAGAGCCATCACTGGTGTCAGCGAGGGCTGTCGAGCGCCCGGGCTCCCGTGGTGTGGACGAGCAACTAGAAGCCACCATCAGCTATCCCTCGGGACTCACGGCGCGTTTCGAGTCGAGCTTTGTCGTTCCCGAGATGGACTTCACCATGAGAATCACGGGCACCTCAGGTGAGGCATTCGCCCACAACTTCTGCGTTGCCTCCTTCGATGACCGCATCACGGTCACTGTCGATGGAGTCCAGCGTGTCGAGGAGTTGGGGACGAAGACGAGCTACACCTATCAACTCGAAGCCTTCGCCGATTACCTCCGAAACGGGACGCCCACCTTCAGCGACGCGGACGACGCGGTTGTGCAGGCGGAATGCATCGACGCTTGCTACACCGCCGCCGGACTTCCGCTCTGCCCGACGACGCACCTTTAGTCTGCGCGTATGAACGTCGCCATCGTCGGCGCGACGGGCAGTTGCGGTCGCCAGGTCGCTGCCCAGATGGTCGAGCGGTCCTTGCTGTCCGAAGACGCGAACCTCCACCTCGTGGGTCATGCGGGTGGCGCCCACGAGTCGGAACTGTGGGGATTGCGGGCGGACCTGTATGACGCGTTCGCCGATGCGGCTCCGACGATTCACGTGGGCACCGATGTCGGCGATACGGGTGCTGATGTTGTCGTCATGATGGCTGGCGCCACGGTTACACGTGAGACCACCGACCGTGCTGCCTTGGCGGCGACGAATCACCGGATCTTTGACGATGTCGCTACCGGTGTTGGGCGAATGACCGGTGACGTCACTGTCGTCGTGCAATCGAACCCCGTCGAACTCGCCGTGCAGTCGTTCGCATCCGTCGTCCCTCGACATCGATTGATCGGCGCCGCGGCCTGGTCTGATTCCCTGCGCTTCCGGCGTGAGCTTGCCGCCGACCTGGGGGTACGTCGGCCCATGGTGTCCGCCCAGATGTGGGGGCAGCACGGGGACCACCTGGTACCGATCTGGTCGGGGATCCATG
Source organism: Actinomycetota bacterium (assembly GCA_010029945.1). Lineage (GTDB taxonomy): Bacteria > Actinomycetota > Actinomycetes > S36-B12 > S36-B12 > S36-B12. The sequence goes on from RGQW01000081.1 coordinate 2,313, forward strand.
CCCGCGGGGTAAGCGAGCAGAAGCTGGCCGACATCATCGGGCGGGCGCGCGAAGGACGATCACTTGCGGACTTGAGTAGTGAAATACCCGAGGTTCGATCGCGCGCACTGGAGTTGGTGAATGCTCACGATGTGCACGGAGCCTTCGAGTTCATCCAGGGGCAACCTGCGGACATTCGGGCAGCCGTCAAGCCGTTCTTCACCCACTTCACCGCCGGTCGCACGACGGAGCTCGCCACGGCGCACGCGGTGGTCGACGTCGTGGGCTTTCTCGTGCATGGAGAGCAGGTGGCCATCCCCGCGCAGGTGATCCTCGATGGCGAGTTCGACAACCTTCGAGGACCGTTGGCCGTCCCCGTGTTACTCAGCCCGACCGGGTGGTCGCAGACGGTCAGCACCGAGGTCGCCGACGATGAGCGGGAGGCACTACGTCAAGCGCATCGGGCGATCGAATCAACGCTGCGGACCTAAGCGCCCGAGCCTGCGATGGCGCAGTTTGGCTGGATTGCCTCAGACATCGACGTCTTCGCGGGTTCCCGCAATGGACGCTCCATCGATGAACCAGCCGTCATCTTCGAGAACGAGCCGATAGATCATGATGACTGATGGTGAGCCGTCTACCTCGACCCTCATCAGCACGGTGTCTGTTTCTCGTTGGCACTCAGGGAAAGCGAGTTCCGGGCTGTCGATCAAGAACGGGTAGGTGCCGACGATGATTTCCTGGAACTGTTCAACGCTCACCGAGCTTTGGAACGACTGCGATGCAAAGGATCGGGCCGTCGCGAAGTCGCCCGTGGCAAAAGCCTCTTGTTGGCCATCGATTGTTTGACGAGTCGCGTCGAATGTTTCCTGTGTGCATTCAGCGACTTGAACGTCCGGCTGGCTCGGATTCTGGGTTGGTGTCTGCTCGGGTTGCGCTGTCTGCGATGGCGCGGGCTCGTTGGACGGTGATGGGGTAGACGACGGTTCTTGCGTCTGCGCGGGGGTCTGCGTGGGGGTCTGTGCTGGTGTCTGTGTGCTTTCCTGCCCGCCGGTGGTTGAGCCCGTCACGCATGCCGAGAGGAGGGCGGCTGCAAGGAAGGGAAAGACGAAGCGCATAAAGGCACGGTAAGTCAGATTCGGGTGAACCACATGTCGACCACGGCCCTTCCCTCGCGAATCGCTCGACGCTCGTAGTGCGTCACCGGACGCCAATCGGGGCGAGGGATCACTCCGCCCTGCCATGCAGTGTGCTCGTCGAATGCGGCGCAGATGGATTCCGCATACTCGGCCCAATCCGTCGCCAGGTGCCAGAAGCCGCCTTCGATGACACGCTCGGCGACGACGTCGATGACCGGGGCTTGCACGAGGCGTCTCTTGTGGTGTCGGGACTTCGGCCACGGGTCAGGGAAATAGGTCCGCACACCCGATACCGGGCCGGGAATGGCCGGCAAGAGTTCGAGGGCATCGGCTTCAATGACGAAGACGTTGTCGATGTCCTCGACTCGACAGCGATCGAGCAGGTCCCCGATGCCGGGTGTGTGCACGTCGACGGCCAGGATGATCTGCTCGGGGAAGGTGCGTGCCATGGCTGCAACCGGTTCGCCTGATCCGAATCCGATGTCCACAATGACCGGTGAGTCGGAAGCCCACGCGTCGTCGAGCGTCTCCTCGGTCAGTAAGCAGGGGCCTGCGTGGGCGAGCGCCTGCTGCTGGCGGGGCGTGATTCGGCTGCGTCGTGGTTTGAACGTCTTTATCCCCGGACGCAGGATGGGGGTCGACACGTCGTCAGTGTGGCCCATGAGGGCCAAGGAACCTACGGTGGCTACATGCGTCGGACGGCAGTTGCTCTCGCAGTGATGTCTGTGTTGGCCATCGGTGCTTGCTCCTCGGCATCGATCGAGGAAGACGCTGCTCTCGCCTGCGGATGGAACGAGGAGGGCGAGCCGGTGGTGTCGGCGCTCGAAGCCTCACCCGATCAGCGTGCGGAGTACGCCGAGCGGGCGCGGGTCCGACTTGAGGCCGCACGGCGGGTGTTCGCGGCGGACGATCGGTTCGCCTCGCTTGTTGAGGCTCTGTCGGAAACAGCGGCGTTTGCATCGACTCTGGAGACACTGAGCGCCGAGGAGATAGCAGCGGTGCCGGATGAGGAGTGGGATTTTGCGAAGTACACCCAGGCGGTGGCGCGGGATCAGTGCGCGCAGCTTGCCCGGGTAGTGGATGGAGGGCGGGAACCGTCGTAGATGCCGCAGAGTGAAGGGAAATGCGCCACGGGCCTCGGATGCGCGAAGGGTGGGTCGAAAATCGCCGACGCGAGTCGTCCACTACATGACCGATAGCTCCATGGGTGAGTTGACGCGGTACTTGCGGTCACTTTCGATGCGCCAACACGAACCCCGCCCCACGCCCCGAAAGGACCACGGCTGCTCGAGGTCCTCAGGAGGTTCGGCACGGAACGCCGTCTGCTCGTCGATGCCGATAACCGTCGTGGAGTCGCTCAGGAGAGGCCGCATGACGATGTCCGGAATCCACTTGCCGTACACGTCGAAGTGGGGAAGAACCCGCAGTTCGGGAACGAGGCCGAGGCCGTCTTGACCGCCGGAGCGGGGGTGTCGAATATCCGGCACGTAGCCGCTGAGGGCCATGGCGCCGGCGGAGCAACCCGCGAGAGACGCTCCTTGCCTCCAGGCTCCATGAATGGCATCCCACACCGGAGTGTCGATCAGTGTTCGGGTGAGATGTTTGGGGTTGCCGCCGGACAGATAGATCAGGCCGGCACCGCTGATCGCCTCGGCGTAGTCGGGGTTCTCTGCGTCCTGTCGGGTTCGCACGTCGACAACGACCTGCTCGACACCGAGTCGCTCGGCTGCCCGAGCTCCCAAATCGTGCCAGCGGCGAAGAGATTCCTCGCCCTCCAGAGACGCTGCCGTAGCCAACTGCACATAGCGAGGCGGCTTGTCGGTGAGAAGCCACTCCTCGAGGTCCTGCATCTCGGGCAGGTACTCGCCGCTACCGACAAGGGCGATTTTCCCGGGCGCGGAGCCGCTCAGGACTCACCACCCGGTGAGGGATGTTGGGCGTCGTAGTACTCGCAGAAGGCGTCGTAGGCGCGTGGTCCGTACACCGTTGCCGGCCCTCCCTGCATGAGGAACGTGACGCCGATGGCCTCGGCGACCTCCTCCTTGGTGGCCCCGGCCCGAGAGGCGCTACGAGCATGCGCCGCGATGCAGCCGTCGCATTGGGAGCCGATCGACAGGGTCAACGCGATCAGTTCCTTGACCTTCAGGGGTAGGGAGCCGTCTGCCATGGCACTCGAGTGCAGTTCCTTGAAGCCCGCGTAGACCTCCGGAATGGCCTGACGCAGGTTGCGTGCCAGGGGCGCGAGGGGCTCTTGAACGGCTGTTCCGTGGTTGTGTTCCATGTTCGAGACAATACCCCAGAGGGTATTGGGGTAGCATGGGGTCATGGAGATAGATCCAGCAATTAGCCGCGATGTTCTGCTGCGCCTGAAGAGGGCGCGGGGGCAGCTCGACGGTGTCATCAACATGATCGAAGACGACCGCAGCTGCGGTGAGATCGTTACCCAACTGGCGGCCGTCTCCAAGGCCTTGGACCGGGCTGGTTTCAAGGTTGTCGCCACCGGGCTGAAGCAGTGCTGGGAAGACGGTGACAAGGCGCCTATGACGCCGGAGGAGCTCGAAAAGCTGTTTTTGTCGCTCGCCTGAAAAAAGTTCGATCGGGGTGCATCCACAGCCGTCCCGTGGGACGTATTCCTAGGTAGCCGGTCGTGTGGCCGGAGTCATTACAGACACTCCTAGGAGCCGATCATGGAAGATTTTCAACGTAGTGCGGGCCGCAGCTCGGTCCGCCGAGGCGCGGTCGCCGTGGCCGCCCTTGCCCTCCCCCTGGCAGTTGCGGGCTTCGCCGCAGGTCCCGCTATGGCCGATGGCCACGGAGGAGACATGGACGCGACCGTCTCTGTACTTCATGGAATCCCCGAAGGTGCCGGCGCTGACGTCGTCGACGTATACGCGGGCGATGCGATGCTGATCGACAACTTCACGCCTGGGTCGCTTGAGACCTTGGTAGTGCCCGAAGGAACCTACGACCTCGCCGTCTACGCCGACGGTGAGGGACCGGACGGTGGCACGGCGGTGCTGGAGGCTGCCGGTGTTGAGGTCCCCGGTGGCGCCAATGCGACCGTGACCGCGAATCTGGACGCTGACGGCAACGCTGCGTTGAACGTCTTCGTTAATGACATCTCCGAAGTTGCTGCCGGTGACGCCCGTCTGACGGTCCGCCATCTTGCCGCTGCTCCGGCCGTGGACATCCGCGCCGACGGCGCCGTCCTGGTGGAGAACCTGGTGAACCCGGATGAGGCCATTGCTGACGTGCCCGCCGGCTCGTACACCGCTGATGTCGTGTTGCAGGGCACCGACACCGTCGCGATCGGTCCGGCCGATCTGTCCCTCGGTGAGGGCACGAACACCATCCGGCGGCGGCTCCACGGCTGCCTCTGGTCAGCTGCCCGCGTGGACCGCTGGTCTGATGGCACTTGGCGCTCTTGGAGCTGTGGGTGCGATGGCGCGTGTGGCGCGTCAGCGCGCGTAGCGGCTTCGCTCGAGCAAGGTAGACATGATGCGACGACCCCGCCCTGCGATTGTGGTGCTGATCGGCAGCTTGATGCTGCTGGTCGGAGCACCTGTCGCATGGGCGGGGCTCGTCGCAGTGGGCGACTCGGCCGAATCTGTCGAATCCGTCGGTGAGCGGCCAGGGTTGGCCATCGGTCAATCCGTCGATGCGGCGCCAGAGCCGGCATCAGCCGCCCCCAACGTGGCTGGCCCGGACGTCGAACGGATAGGCATACCGGTGGAGCAACGAGCGGTGATCGCACCCAATGCCCCCGTCAGTGTGGCCATCGACGAACTCGGCGTGCGCGCTCCGGTTGATCCCGTCGGTATCTACGAGGACGGATCAGTCGAGATTCCCGAAGACGTTTCGAGAGTGGGTTGGTACCGGTTCGGTTCAGATCCGGCTCAGGGCGAGGGCTCCACTGTGATCGTCGGTCACCGTGATGGTTTTGACCAGGGTGCCGGTGCTTTCTACTCGATTGCAGGCCTCGATATCGGGGATGCCATAGAGGTGGAACTTGCCGACGGCTCATTGCGAGACTACGAAGTTGTCGCACGCGAGGTGGTCGCCAAGAATTTGCTGCCGACGTCAGACCTTTTCGCGGAGAACGGACCTGAGCGTCTTACGTTGATTTCCTGCATCGGCTACTTCGACCGCGATGGTGACGGATATCGCGAGAACGTGGTCGTGACAGCCGTACCGGTCATCGTCGGCGAAGCTGATGGAGAGCCTCGGGAGGAGGTGGCATCATGAGCATGTCCAACGTGGACGTTCGTGGTGCTGACCTCGCCCCAGGAACGAAGTC
>RGQW01000082.1 GCA_010029945.1 Actinomycetota bacterium
CGGCTTCGCCTGCGAGTTCCGCTACGCCTGCTCACCCGCCTTCTCCTCCGGAGTAGCCGTCAAGCGACCCGCATGGGCAATGGCATCCGGATCCCGACGCGTCTTGATCCACGAAGCGATCGTCACGACCACGAGAACCACCCCGATGAAGGCCAACGACCACGTCGTTTCGATCTTTGGCACCGTGTCCGGGAACACCTCGTGGAAGTAGGTCAGGACGAGTTTCACGCCGATGAACATCAAGATGACCGCCAAGCCGGTCGACAGATACACGAGTTTGTCCAGCAAGCCCTTCAGCACGAAGTACAAAGCCCGGAGCCCGAGCAGGGCAAAGGCGTTGGCAGCGAAAACCAAATACGGCTCCTGGGTCACCCCAAAGGTTGCCGGAATCGAGTCGAGTGCGAAAAGAAGGTCCGTGCCGCCGATCGCGATCATGACGAGCAACAACGGAGTGGCGACCTTGACGCCATCGATAACCGTGAAGAGTTTGGTGCCGTCGTACTCGTCGGCAAACCGATAACGCTTGCGAACGTTGCGGATGATGATGTTGTCCATCGGGTCCGGGTCCTCGTTGCGGTGACGCATCAGCTGAATCCCGGTCCACAACAGCAACGCGCCGAACAGCACGAAGGTGAACGCGAACAAGGAGATCGCCGTCGCGCCTATGGCAATAAAGATGGCACGCATCACGAGTGCGAGGACCACTCCCACGAGAAGCACACGCTGATGCAAGTTTGCTGGCGTCCGGAACTGGGTGAGGATGATGATGAAGACGAACAGGTTGTCCACACTGAGGGATTTTTCGACCAAGTAAGCGGTGAAGTATTGAGTCCCGTAGTCCGCCCCAGCCCAATTCCACACAATCACACCGAAGATGATCGCCACCGCGATGTAAAAGATGCTCCACAGCATGCCCTCACGGAACATCACTTCATGCGGCTTCCGGGTCACCGTGAAGAAGTCCACCAAGATCAGCAGCACAATGGCACCGATCGTGATGGCCCACACGAGCAGCGACGTGTCCATGTTCGAGATTCTTCTTCCGTGCGAGGGTGGGGCTGGCTGGCGCGAGCCTAGCCCGTGGCTTCCCGCATCCCGCGCAGTTCCGTCTTCAGATCAGCAACCTCGTCCCGGAGCCGCGCGGCTAGTTCGAATTGCAAATCTGCTGCGGCTTGATGCATCTGGGCCGTGAGTTGCTCAACGAGTGAGACCAACTCGCTTTCCGCCATCGATGCGCTGCGACGCGCCGGCATCGGAGTCTGCCCCGATGGACTACCGATCAACGCCTCAGTGTCGGCCTCCTCCCGAACGAGGAGGTCCGTGATGTCGGCTATCCGCTTTCGAAGGGGCTGAGGATCGATTCCGTGCTCGGTGTTGTACGCGATTTGCTTCGCTCGACGACGGTTGGTCTCGTCGATCGCCTGTCGCATCGATGGTGTGATGGCATCTGCATACATGTGCACCTCACCGGAGACGTTGCGAGCAGCGCGGCCGATGGTTTGAATCAACGACGTTTCCGACCTGAGGAAGCCTTCTTTGTCCGCGTCCAAGATGGCCACCAGGGACACCTCCGGCAGGTCCAGGCCCTCACGAAGCAAATTGATGCCGACAAGCACATCGAAGACACCGGCACGCAGCTCACGAAGGAGTTCGACTCGTCGCAAAGTGTCGACTTCTGAATGCAAGTACTGCACCCGGATGCCGTGCTCTCCTAGGTAATCCGTCAGGTCTTCCGCCATGCGCTTCGTCAGCGTCGTCACCAAGGCGCGCTCACCACGTTCCGCACGCACGCGCACCTCATGCATCAAGTCGTCAATCTGACCCTCGGTCGGCTTGACCACGATCTCGGGATCAACCAAACCTGTTGGCCGGATCACCTGCTCGACCACATCGCCCTCGACTCGACCTAGTTCGTAGGCGCCCGGGGTCGCCGAGAGATAGACCGTTTGATTGATGCGTTCGACGAATTCCGCCCACGTCAACGGCCGGTTATCCAACGCCGAGGGAAGACGGAAACCATGCTCCACGAGTGTTCGTTTACGCGAGGTGTCCCCTTCGTACATCGCACCGATCTGCGGCACCGTGACGTGGGATTCGTCGATCACCAGCAGAAAGTCCTCCGGGAAATAGTCGAGCAGGCAGTGCGGGGCCGAGCCGGGCGGCCGCCCATCGATGTGGCGCGAATAGTTCTCGATGCCAGAACAGGTGCCCACCTGTCGCATCATCTCGATGTCATAGCTGGTTCTCATGCGTAGCCGCTGTGCCTCGAGTTGCTTGCCCTGGGCCTCCAACTCCACGAGTCGAGTCTGCAACTCCGCCTCAATGTCGCCGATGGCGCGCTCCATGCGTTCTGGTCCCGCCACGTAATGGGTTGCCGGGAAGATGTACATCTCCTGGTCTTCGGTCAGAATTTCTCCGGTCACCGGGTGCAGCGTCATCAGTCGCTCGATGTCATCTCCAAACATCTCGATGCGAACGGGATGTTCTTCATACATCGGAAAGACCTCAACGGTGTCACCACGCACACGAAAGGTTCCGCGTTCGAAGGCAATGTCATTTCGCGTGTATTGGATGTCGACCAGCATTCGCAGGAGAGCGTCTCTCTCCCGCTCCTCCCCGACGCGTAGCCGCACCATCCGATCGACGTACTCCTGCGGAGTCCCCAATCCGTAGATCGCCGACACCGAGGCGACCACCAGCACATCCCTGCGCGTCAACAATGAGTTGGTCGCTGAGTGGCGCAACCGCTCTACTTCCTCATTGATCGAGGAGTCCTTTTCGATGTATGTATCGGTCTGCGGCACATACGCCTCAGGTTGGTAGTAGTCGTAGTACGAGACGAAATACTCAACGGCGTTACGGGGCAAGAGTTCTCGGAACTCCGTCGCTAACTGCGCGGCCAACGTCTTGTTTGGTGCCATGACCAACGTCGGTCGTTGCAGGCGCTCCACAAGCCATGCTGTGGTGGCCGACTTACCTGTTCCCGTTGCACCCAGGAGCACGACGTCACCGTCGCCACCTTCGATGCGTCGGGCGATTTCCTCGATGGCTTGCGGCTGGTCTCCCGCAGGCGCGTAGTCCGAGACGACCTCGAACGGCGCGACCGTGCGCTGCAGATCCGTCACGGGCCGCGTCATGCGGGCCGCCGGGTCCACTCCGACCACAAGGCGTCCACCTGTGCGCGCGTCGCGTCATACGAGCCGCTGTTGTCGATCACGGCATCCGCAGCCTCGAGGCGCTGGTCTCGAGACGCTTGGCGCAACATTCGCTGGCGGACATCCGTCTCGTCCATACCTCGGCGCACGGCTCTGTCGATTTGCACCGACTCAGGCACGTCCACCACGACGACAACATCCACGAGGGACACCTGACCACTTTCCACCAGCAGCGGCATTTCATACACGACGATCTCGGAGGTTTCCTCCGCGCGAGAGATATCTCGCTCCGCCTGCTCACGAATGGCCGGGTGGGTGATCTCGTTTAAGCGTCGAGTTCCCCGTTCATCGGCAAACGCGCGCTCAGCGAGTAGCGCCCTGTCCAACGTGCCGTCCTCGAGCAGGATGTCCGATCCGAACTTCTCGGCTAGACGTGCGAGCACGGAGGAACCCGGTGCGACCACGCGGCGAGCGATCTCGTCTGCGTCGACGACCGCTGCGCCCATGTCGGCGAGCATCTCGACCACGGTGGATTTCCCGGAGCCGATTCCCCCGGTGAGACCGACACGCACCTGGGCGGCTTCTCGCTAGTCGTTCGTGAGCTTGTCGCGCAGGGCCTGCAGAGCCTCGTCGGACGCAAGCGAGCCGTCCGTCTCCTCGGCCTCGGACGAGTAGGAGGTGGCTTCACCACTTTCCACCGCGGCAGCTTGATCGGCCTCTTGGGCGTCGCTCATCTGCTTGCGATGCGCTTCCCACCGTGCGTGCGCGTCCGCGTACTCCTGCTCCCAGGCGGCACGCTGATCCTCAAAACCGGCCTTCCATTCACCGGTCTCCGGATCGAAGCCATCGGGCCCGATGTACTTGCCGGCCTCGTCGAATGCCGGAGCCATGCCGTACAGGTACGGGTCGAACTCCTCCGAGGCCTGGGTGTCTGCCGAATCGTTCGCCTGCTTGAGAGAAAGCGAAATCCGTCGACGCTCAAGGTCGATATCGATGACCTTGACGAACAGCTCGTCGCCTACCTGGACGATCTGCTCCGGCAGTTCGATGTGCCGCTCGGCGAGCTCGGATATGTGCACCAGACCCTCGATTCCTTCGTCCACGCGAACGAACGCGCCGAAGGGGACCAGCTTCGTCACCTTGCCGGGCACCACCTGATTGAGTTGATGGGTCCGCGCGAAGTGCTGCCAGGGGTCTTCCTGCGTCGCCTTCAGCGACAGCGAGACCCGCTCACGATCCATGTCGACGTCGAGAACCTCGACGGTCACCTCGGTGCCGACCTCGACCACCTCGGACGGATGGTCGATGTGCTTCCAGGACAGCTCGGAGACATGGACCAGACCGTCGACACCGCCGAGGTCGACGAAGGCTCCAAAGTTCACGATGCTCGAGACCACACCGGACCGGATCTGTCCCTTTTGCAGCTGCGTCAGGAATGTCTGGCGAACCTCCGACTGCGTCTGCTCAAGCCAGGCTCGACGGGACAGCACTACGTTGTTGCGGTTCTTATCCAGCTCGATGATCTTTGCTTCGAGGGTCTTGCCGACGTAGGGCTGGAGATCCCTGACTCGGCGCATCTCGACGAGGGACGCCGGGAGGAACCCGCGCAGCCCGATGTCCAGGATGAGTCCACCCTTGACGACCTCGATGACCTGGCCTTCAACCACGCCGTCTTCTTCCTTGACCTTCTCGATCGTGCCCCAGGCGCGCTCGTACTGCGCCCTCTTCTTGGACAGGATCAGTCGGCCTTCCTTGTCCTCCTTCTGCAGGACGAGGGCCTCAACCGAGTCTCCGACACCGACGACCTCGTTCGGGTCGACGTCGTGCTTGATGGAGAGTTCGCGGGAGGGAATAACGCCCTCAGTCTTGTAGCCGATATCGAGAAGTACTTCGTCTCGATCGACCTTGACGATGGTGCCTTCGACGATGTCACCGTCGTTGAAGTATTTGATGGTCGCGTCGATCGCGGCAAGAAAATCGTCGGCGGAGCCGATGTCGTTCACGGCAACTTGAGTAGGCGTGGACGTGGAGGTTGTAGGAGCAGTCATAGAAGGGGAAATCCATTACATCGATGAAATCCAGCGGTCGCTGGGCCCCCCAAGGCTACGGCAGGGGCATCAGGGGTGCTCGACAGCCCCTGCAGCGGGAGAATTCCGCCAATCGTGTGACCTTGGGCTCCGAATGCGACCTCGGGCCCCGAAGACGGCCCCGAGAAGGGTATTAGTGGCCGGCGGCCTGCCAGTTCAATCCCTGACCCACCGATACATCCAGCGGGACCTGCAATGCGGCGGCGGCGCCCATCTGCGAGCGGACGAGATCCTCGACCTCCTGCGCTTCGCCCGGCGCCACCTCGAGGACCAGCTCGTCATGCACCTGCAACAAAAGGCGGGAGCCGAGGCTGCGTTCGGTTAACGCCCGATCAACGTTCAGCATCGCCACCTTGACGATGTCCGCGGCGGTCCCCTGAATGGGGGCATTGAGAGCCATCCGCTCCGCCATCTCTCGACGTTGACGATTGTCATGATTGAGATCGGGCAAGTACCGGCGGCGCCCGAACATCGTCTCGGTGTAGCCGCGCTGCCGAGCCTCGACTACGACCCCGGCGAGGTAGTCGCGGACACCACCGAATCGAGTGAAGTATTCGTCCATCAGGTCCTGCGCCTCGTTCGGCGATATCCGCAGTTGCTGCGCAAGCCCGAATGCGGACAGTCCGTAGGCCAGGCCGTAGCTCATCGCCTTGATGCGTCGCCGCATCTCAGGATCGACGTCGGATTCGTCCACCCCGAACACTCGGGCCGCGACGGAATTGTGGAGGTCTTCGCCTTCCATGAACGCCTCGATCAGCCCCTCATCCCCCGACGCGTCCGCCATGATGCGCATCTCGATCTGGCTGTAGTCCGCGGTCATCAATGACTCGAAGCCGTCACCCACAATGAAGCAACCGCGGATTCTGCGTCCGGCTTCAGTGCGGATGGGGATGTTCTGAAGATTGGGGTCGGACGATGAGAGTCGACCGGTGGCTGCGGCCGTCTGTCGGAACGTGGTGTGGATGCGCCCCTCATCGTCGACCAAGGGAAGCAGCCCCTCCACGGTCTGACGCAACTTCGACACATCCCGCCACGCCAACAGCTGCTCGAGAACAGGGTCCTCGGTTGTGGCGAACAAGTTCTGCAGCGCCTCGGCATCGGTGGTGTACCCCGTTTTGATCTTCTTCGTCTTCGGCAACCCACGATCGACAAACAAGACTTCCTGCAACTGAGGTGCGGCCAACGATGTCGTGGGCCGCGTCCTCCGCGGCCCGCATGGTGGTGCCGAACTCCTCGGACAGGCCTTGTAACCCGGCGCGATCTACCGCGATACCGGCGTACTCCATGCGCGCCAAGAGCCCGGCAAGAGGAATTTCCATCTCAGCGAGCAGCGAGTCGATCTTTTCGTCCGCTAAGCGTTCCTGCACGACCTCTGCGATGTCATGCACGGCCTGAGCCTGCGTCCCGAGTCCGCGTAGGTCTTCCTCGTCTCCGCCATCCAAGGCCAACTGCCCGGATTCGGGTTCGTCGTCCAAGGTGCGACCAAGAAGCCGTGTCGCGACGTCCTCCAGCCCGTAGGAGCGAGCCCCGGGGCTGTCCAGGTAGGCCGCCAGCGCCGTATCCACGGATACGCCCCGGATCACCGCGTCACCACCGGTATGGGTCAGCACAGCGAGGTCTGGCCCTTTGACATCGTGGATGCGCTTGTCGATGGAGGGATCCATCAGCCACGCGTCGAGTGCGTCCCGATCGTCGTCACCGCCCAGCGGCAGCACGGTCACCGATGTGCCGTCGCAGACGGCAACCGCGTCGATGGAGCCTCTCCCCGCCGCCCAGGAGCCCCGAAACGCCACTGCACCACTACTGACGCCCGCCAGCACTTCGGCCACGGCGCCCGCCTCGCGTACCTCAATGTCCATAGCCGCTTGCTCGTCAGCCGCCCGGGTGTCGAGCACATCATCACCCCCGGTGCCGTGCGGAAGGGATTCAACCCGTGACCGAAGCGCCGCGAACTGCAAGCTGTCAAAGAGCCCGCTGACGGATGTCCTGGACCACTCGCGCCATTCCAGAGTGTCGAGGTCGACGGCTACGGGCACGTCTCGGACCAGCTCAGTGAGTTCCCGGTTGACCAGGACTTGCGGTACCGCCTCGCGCAAGGCGTCGCCAACCTTCCCGCCCACCTCGTCTACGTGATCGATCAACCCGGCAAGGTCGCTGTAGGCATTCAGCCACTTGACGGCGGTCTTCTCCCCCACCCCGGGAATGCCGGGAAGATTGTCGCTCGGATCGCCTCGCAGGGCCGCGAAGTCTGCGTACTGCCCAGGATTCAATCCGTACTTCTCAACGATGGCTTCGGGCGTCATCCGAGCGAGATCGGA
>RGQW01000083.1 GCA_010029945.1 Actinomycetota bacterium
AGACCGGCGAGGGTGAGTGCTCGACCCAGACCGGAACCGCGCCAGGGGGGCGCCACGGCCAAGACGTAGACCTCTCCGATCGCGCGGTGCCCATGCTGGCCTGACTCAGGGCGACGCATAGTCGACCGGGCGTCGTCCACTGAATCATGGAGAACGGTAGATCCGTGAACCTTCGTCCAGTGGAATCCGGCGAGCTCCCGCTCACCGTTCGAGGGACGGGAAGGCTCGTCGAGCCACGCCATCAGGAGGCCATCGGGATCGAACCATTCTTCGTCTTGTCGTCGCTGGAGATCGTCCTTCGTCCATGTCCCCTGATCGGGAAGATCGGTGAAGGCACGCGAGTTGACGTCGAGCATGGCCTGCTCGTCGTGACCGACGGCGAAGGAGTCGAGTCGTATCCCGTCCGGAACAACAGGGTCGGGAATGGATGAGTGGAGCGAGCGACGCATCTGCCAGAGCGCGCGGTGGCGCTGCAGTCCCATCGACTGCGCAAGTCCGTTAGCCGCGGAGTTCTCGCCGTGGGCCCATAGTCGAAGCATGCCGTGGGAGACCTCCACGAGTTCTCGGAGAACTGCGTGACCGATGCCCCGTTGGCGAAACTCAGGATGCACAATGATTTCGGCACTCGGTCCATCAACCATGTCCGTTCTATCGAGGTGCGCGTAGCCGACGATTGATTGATCACCGTTGCGCACCAGAAGGTGCTCGGCGCGATCGTCCCCGCCGCGCACGAGATGCAGCCAGACGTGTTCGCTCAACGGACGAACACCATCGTTGTCCGTGGCGGCTGCGAGCAGGCTCTGAAGTTCAGAAACTTCCTGCTGCGAAAGATCGTTCGTGTGGTCCAAGCGAAACGCACCGAGCGAAAAGTCGCTCATCTCGTCACGAGCGATCGTCCATGGGCGTTCGTGTCTCGTCGACGGGAATCTCGTCGAGTGTGGCCATCGTCTGTGGATCAGCACGCTCGGGAACGAAGCGGTAGCCCACATTTCGGACCGTGCCGATCAGAGCCTCGTGTTCCGGCCCCAGCTTCGCCCGCAGTCGTCGAACATGCACATCAACCGTCCGGGTGCCACCGAAGTAGTCGTACCCCCAGACCTCTTGCAGGAGAACAGCCCGCGTGAAGACGCGTCCTGGATGTTGGGCGAGAAATTTCAAGAGCTCGAATTCCTTGAACGTCAGGTCCAGGGTGCGCCCGCGCAACTTCGCCGCGTAACTGGCCTCATCGATGTGGAGATCCCCTGCGTGGATCTCTTCCGGGTCGCTGGCCGGACCGGCCGCTTCTGGCGCAGTGCGCGAGACGGCCAAGCGCAGGCGCGCTTCGACCTCCGCCGGCGAGGTGGTGTCGACGAGAACCTCGTCCATGCCCCAGTCCCACTGGATCGCGGGTAGGCCGCCTTCGGTCGTCACGAGCACGATCGGTATGTCCACACCGGTCTGCCGGAGCAGGCGGGTTAGGCCGCGCACAGCGGGAAGGTCACGGCGCCCGTCGATGAGGAGCGCGTCGGCATCCGGGGCGGAGAGCAGAGCGGTCGGCTCGGCGGAGAGTACCCGCACGTGATGGCCGAGCAGTCCCAACGAGGGGAGCACCTCCGCGGAGGACTCCATGGCTCGGGTCAGGAGGATCAGGCGCATTGGTTCCCGCCTCCTTGTGCTCGGGGCGTTGTGGGAAGGGGCTGTGGGCCCTTCGGGTGCCGCCCGCTGTTCTGACGGGGAGTAAGGATACGCAGTCCGGCCATGGCGCAGAATGGGCGCATGGCTCTGACCCATCGCAGCAGCGACTTCGCGCTGGATTCGCCGCCGGGGGATTTCCTCCCGCAGGAGATCGAACTCCTCACTATCGATGGGGTCTGGATAAACGCGGGGTGGGTTCCGAGCCGTTCGACAGAGGAGTCGCGTGCGACGTTTGTTCTCGCGCACGGGTTCACTGGCAGTTGGCGTGAGCCTCGAGTGCAGGCAGTCATGGCGCACCTGGCCAGATTCGGAAACGTTCTAGCGATTGATCAGCGAGGACACGGTCGTTCCACGGGACTGTGCACGATTGGCATGGACGAAGTGCTGGATGTTGACGCAGCGGTCGAGCACGTGCGCAGAACGGGTCGTGGTGAAGCCGTCGTCACCGTCGGCTTTTCCATGGGAGGGTCGGTCACGTTACGTCATGCGGCGTTGGCCCCCGGGAGTGTCCATACCCCCGAGCACCGTCCTGATGCGGTCGTAAGTGTGAGCGCTCCAGGATTTTGGTTCTACCGGGGGACCAAAGTGATGCGGTTGGTCCACCGATTGGTCGAGAACCCGCTGGGGCGAGAACTGCTGAAAAGGCGCGGTGTGCGGTTGACGTCGACGCCGTGGCCCGAACCACCGCCGTGGTCGCCGGCGGACAGTGTGCGACACATGGGTGAGTTTCCGTTGCTTGTTGTGCACGGCGACATCGATCACTACTTCCCGGTGGAGCATGTTCGCGTTCTGGAAGCGGCCGCGGAGAGCGTAGGGAATTCCCAAGCGACGGTCATCGTCGTTCCTGGTTTTGCGCACGCTGAGTCGACAGTGGACCCCGCCACGATGGATCGCGTGGGGAAGTGGGCCCTCGAACATGCCCGCACCTCGTAGTACCCCGGCATTGCCGGAGGGAACGGTTCTTGGATCGTCCGCAACGGTGCTGCAATTCTCCAGCGCCTTTTGTCAACCGTGTCGGGCTACTCGGCGGACCGTGCGCGCGGTTGTCGACGACATGGCCACCACGGGAGTGGTCGTCATCGATGTCGATGCCGACGAGAATCTGGATGTTGCGCGAGCCTGGAACATCTCTGCGACACCGACGCTGGTCTTCCTCGACGCCGACGGGTGCGAGGTGCATCGAGGGTCCGGGCAGCCGCGGCGGGTAGACGTGATCGCCAGCCTCGGTCGCGCGATCGGGTAACGAGATAGCCCGTGGGTGGCGATCCGCCGGACACGAAAGGGCTCGGCGGCGCTAGATTCGTCCCATGCTCGAGATCGTCTATACAGGGTTGCTGGTGCTCGCGATCGCCGCGGCGGGATGGTTCTCCTTCTACGTCGTCTACAAGCTGTTCAAAGGTCAGGGCTGAAGACAGCCATGGCGGACGAGTCGCCGGCAGCGGAGGAGACGCCGATCATCGAGGGCCTCCCCAACGAACTCGCCCATCTCACCTGGCTTATCGGCCGGTGGGTTGGCGTCGGGACGGGTCACTACCCGACGATCGAAGACTTCCGGTTTGGACAAGAGGTGTCCTTCTCCACCGATGGTCGTCCGTTCTTGACGTACTGGTCACGCAGTTGGTTGCTGGACGATTCGGGAAACCGAGTTCGCCCCCTGGCAACCGAAGCGGGTTTCTGGCGAGCTCGTCCCGACAATGGCGTTGAGGTGACGCTCGACCACCCCACCGGTTTCGCTGAGATGTGGTTCGGGACCGTCGAGGTGACGGGTATCGAGAACGCTGTCATCACCGGCGCCCGCACATCGCTGAAGACGGACGCCGTCATGCGGACGCCGAGCGCCAAGGAATACACGGCTGGCGAGCGGATGTATGGACTGGTGGACGGCAAGCTGCTGTGGACGTTCGACATGTCTGCAATGGGGCAACCCATGCAAAATCACCTTGCAGCGTCACTGACCCCCGATGTTTCGGCCGACGGCCGGTAGCGACGTCGGGACAGACGGGCGAGTGGGCGGACACGATGGCAGATAAGGCGACCGAGAACTGGGAGCAGCGGCTTCGAGATAACGGTTTTCGCATCACCCCTCAACGCCAGTTGGTTCTCCAGGCGGTCGAGGATCTGCGACATGGAACCCCTGAGGAGATTCTCGCGGAGGTCCAGCACACCGCGTCCGGGGTGAACCTCTCGACGATCTACCGAACGTTGGAAGTCCTCGAATCCGTGGGTCTCGTGACGCACGCCCACATAGGTCACGGCGCTCCGACGTATCACGCGGTGGACGAGCACGTGCACATTCACCTGGTGTGTGATCAGTGCAAGAGTGTCGAGTCGGTCCCGGCTGCTGTCGCAGATGCCTTCTCCTCAGACTTGCGAGACACGTATCGATTCGAAACGGATATCTCGCACGTGTCCATCCACGGGCGTTGCTCGGCGTGCGCAGGTACGCCGCCGAGAATGTCTGACGTGCAGGATTGATTCATGGTGGCGGTTGCAGCCCCCGAAGGGGATCTCGACGAAGGTGTTCCGTGGCACTACGGAGACCCGATGGTGGAGCAGCGAGAACTTGCCGCTGGTCGGGCGGCCGTGGACCTGTCGCATTTCGGCGTGGTGCGGGTGAGTGGCCCGGATCGATTGCCATGGCTGCACAGTTTGACGTCTCAACATCTCGAAGGACTTGCGCCGGGACGTTCGAGCCTTGCCCTCATTTTGAGTCCACACGGTCATGTTGAATTCGAACTCGCACTCATCGACGAGGATCCCTCAACGTGGATCATCTGCAGCCCTGGATCGTCACGTGATCTTGCTGGGTATTTGGAGTCGATGAAATTCATGACCCGCGTGGACGTCGAGGATGTGAGTGAGGAGTACGCGGTCATCTGGGAGCCGGTGTACGACGTCGACCCGTCGTATCCCACGTGGCTGGTGCCCGTTGATTTCGCCGGGTCAGGCTCGAGCGATGCAGGATTCGATAGAGGTGGTGACGCGTCCAAGTACGTTTCGCAACGACCGGCCACTTGGATCGGGCGTGAGGTCATCGTCCCCCGAGGCGAACGAGACGCTCGACTAGACGAGTGGCCCTCTCGGGCGGGCACGTGGGCGTGGAATGCACTGCGCGTAGCGGCGGCTGTTCCGCGTGTTGGTTTCGAGACGGATCATCGGACATTGCCGCATGAAGTCGGTTGGATCGGATCGGCCGTCCACCTGTCCAAGGGTTGTTATCGAGGCCAGGAGGCCGTTGCGCGTGTGCATAACCTGGGCCACCCTCCCCGGCGTCTTGCGCTGGTGCACCTGGATGGATCGGTTGACGAGTTGCCGGCCCACGGCGCGACCGTCACAGCCGACGGACGTGAGATCGGGTGGGTCGCATCGAGCGCCCACCATTTCGAGGAAGGTCCGATCGCGACCGTCGTCGTGAAGCGGTCGACACCCACCGACGCCATCCTTCACATCGCGCTATCGGCTGACCCCGATGACGAATCACCCGTGTCTGTGTTGGGTAGCCAAACGCCCGTTGTCTCGGCGTAGTCGCATCTGTCGGACCGGCTCGGCGCCGCGGACAGCTCGGTGACCTGGCTCTAGATCTCCAGGCTGATGGTGACCGGGCCATCGTTGGTGAAGGTGACCTGCATGTCTGCGCCGAAGCGACCGGTCGAGACGGGGGCGCCGAGGCTGGTGAATGCTGCCGCCACCGCATCGATGATCGGTTCTGCGACGGAGCCAGGTGCCGCGTGGTCCCAGGTCGGCCGTCGGCCCTTGCGTGTTTCCGCGTATAACGTGAATTGACTGATGATGAGTACGGGCAGTTCCAGGTCTCGTGCGGAAACTTCGCGTGGAGCCGACGGTGGCAGGCAGGTGGCATCGGAGGCGTGTCGATGCTCGAAGATTCGCAATCCGTAAACCTTGTCGGCGAGTCGCGCGGCGGCGGCGTCGTCATCGCCGTGGGTGACGCCGACGAGAAGAACAATGCCCGGTCCGTTGAAAGACCCCACGACCTCTCCGCTAACGGTTACGCGTGCGTCGGCCGCGCGCTGAAGAATTGCCCGCATGAAGACAGCGTGCCACGCAGGGGTGCCGTCCTTGGTGCGGCCTAGTTTCTGACCGTGGGCCAATCTCACTTCGAACAGAACCCGTCAGATCCGCCGAGCCGATTGCAACGATCGCTTGGACTCGGATCGGCCGTCGTGGTGGGGGTCAGCGCCATGGTCGGCACCGGTGTGTTTGCCGTGTGGCAAGGCGCACTCGAGCGTTCCGGCCGATGGCTCGTGGCCGCTGTCGTGCTGGCGACTGTGGTGGCTGCACTGAACGCGACGTCGACGGCTCGATTGGCCGCCCGGCATCCAGAAGCCGGTGGCGTGTATGCGTACGGACGTATCTACCTCGGACGCCCGGTGGGTGTCGTGGCGGGTGTGGTCTTCATCGTCGGTAAAACAGCATCGGCCTCAGCGGCGGCCTTGACCATCGGTCTGTACGTCTGGCCCCAGCGCGCAACACAGGTTGCACTCGGCGCCATCGCGATCGCCCTCATCGTGAATATTCGAGGAATCGTTCGATCGACGCGGGTAGCGGCGGTGATGGTGATTGTCGTCGGCATTGCGCTCGGCGCTTTCATCGTCAGTTCGGGACTGACACTGGCGAGAAGTTCGGTGGAGTTCATCCCCTCCGCACCGGGGGCGGAACCCATGGGCATCCTCGCGGCAGCGGGTTTGGTCTTCGTTGCCTTCGCGGGGTACGCGCGCATCACGGTGCTCGGTGAAGAGGTGAAGAATCCGCGGCGCACGATTCCACGGGCAATTGCCGTGTCGTTCGCGGTTGTCGTGTTCGCCTACGTCCTGGTGGCTGTTGTCGTCGTGTCCGCCGATCGCGCCGGGGTGACGATCGGCCCGGCAGCCCTTAACGACATTGCCCGTGCGCTCGCTCCATCGTGGGTGGTCACGATGGTCGTGGTGGGTTCCGTTCTGGCCGCCGGTGCCGTCTTGTGGAGTTTGATCGCGGGTGTGGGGCGGACGGTTTTCGCCATGGCATCCCGGGGTGACGCGCCGCGACTCTTTGCCGCCGCCGGCCGGCGCAGCCGGATACCGATTCGAGCGGAAGTAGCAGCAGCACTCGCCACCACCGTGCTGGTGATCGCCGGAGGTTTGACGCTGGCGCTCGCGGTATCCGCCACGATGATCTTGACCTACTACTCGATCGCGCATCTATCCGCGCTGCGTGTGGCCGGAGTGGGGGGATTGGCCCCGTGGGCGGGGCGGGTTGCCGCGGTGCTCGGTCTTGTCGGGTGCGTTGGACTCGTGGTGGGGCTGCTGTCATGGGCGTGACGAACGTCACGCTCGCTCCTGCAAGCACCTGCGCTTGCATTTGCAAGCAATCTGTTTCATACTGAGGACATGGCGAAAATCGAGGTATCCGGTCTCGGGGGATTCATCCGCGATCAACGGGACCAAGCCCAGATGTCACTACGCCAGTTGGCCAAGGCGGCCGAGGTATCGAACCCCTATCTGAGTCAGGTGGAGCGCGGCCTTCGGAAGCCGAGTGCGGAGATCCTCGGGCGGATCGCCCAAGGCTTGCGGATCTCAGCAGAGAGCCTGTACGTGCAAGCCGGCATTCTCGACGAGAGAGAAGGGGACGAGGCGGTTACCACCGCCATCGCGGCGGACCCCACTCTCACGGAGCGGCAGCGCACGACGCTGCTGCAGATCTACGCCGCATTCCAAGCGGAGAACTCCTCCGCTGGGAAACCACACGACAACGAACAGGCTGAAGAACCGGCCGTTCCCGAGAGCAAGGACGCATCATGACCGACAACACCACACCGAAGAAGGCAA
>RGQW01000084.1 GCA_010029945.1 Actinomycetota bacterium
GGGAAGCGAACCACCCTCGACACGACGACAACGTTAGAGGTTCTTGACTGGCACGCCACCCCAATGAAAACCTCCTTCTTGGATATGGCTGCTTCTCTGTCGACCCAAGGGACCGATGAGCAAAGAATTAACGCGTGACGGATGGCGTTCCGTCTGTCCCATAAGTTCGGGGCTTGATTGCCTTGGTGACAGATGGTCTTTGCTCATCGTGCGGGACTTGCTGGCACACGGCCGCCTCACTTACTCACAGTTCCTCACCGCACCTGAACGCATCTCGTCTAACATCCTGGCCTCCCGGCTTCGCTCCCTCACCGCAGCCGGCATCATTGAGCGGACAAACCCCGAAGCGGCTGCCCGGAACAACACCTACCAACTTACGAAGAGCGGCAGGGATCTGCAGCCTGTCATCGAAGGGTTGGGGGTATGGTCCCAAAATCACTTAAAAGCACTCCACCCAAACATGGTTGCTCCGTTCTAGGGCGAATGCCGGGTGGAAACACGTGCTACTTCAGGAGGCATCCCGCGGAAAGGCCGACTGGCTCTAACCCACATTCCTGGTTCTCCTGACCCTGGTCGAGGGTTGCTCGAATGGGGACCTGGGCTTAGGGATCCGGGAAACTCGACCGATCACCTCACCAGGGCCTTACGCCGTATCAGGACGGTGGAGCAAATGTCAGCATCCCAACTAGGCAAGTGTTAGGACGCCACGGTGGAGCTGAGGGGACTCGAACCCCTGACCCCCTCCATGCCATGGAGGTGCGCTACCAGCTGCGCCACAGCCCCGTAGGGAGCGCTCAGCATACCCGGGGGCCGCTAGCGATCGTCGGCGAGTGCGGGCGTTGGTAACGAGCCCGCGTTGTACTCCTGCAAACGCCAGGCCGGACCGAATCCGGTGCTGTTTTCGCTCAGGATCGACCAGGCGCAGTTGCTCAATACCCCGAGGCATGCCCACTGCTCCGGCGGCAGTTCTAGCAACGCACCGATTCCCGCCCGCGCCGCGCCGCCGTGGGTCGCAACGACCAAGGTTCCGGATTCCGCTAATTGATCGAGCCCGGCGGTGATCGCTGCCACCACCCTGTCGGCCACCTCGATGCGGGTTTCACCGCCACCGGGGCGCGCAGCAGAATCCGATGCCCACCGCGCCACTTCATCTCCGTGGCGCTCCAGCAATTCCGCGCGACTCAGGCCTTCCCACTCCCCCGCGTAGGTTTCACGAAGCCGAGCATCGGCCGTCACCGGAACACCGGTTCTGTTGCTCAAGGCTTGGGCGGTCGCCCAGGCGCGGGCGAGATCCGACGCGATGATGCGATCCGGCTCGAGATACGCGAGCAACTCCGCGGCGCGCTCGGCCTGCGCTCGACCCTCGTCATCGAGTTCGATATCCGACTGTCCCTGAAATCGCCGCTCGGCATTCCATGACGTGCGTCCGTGACGCCAGAGGATGATCCGTCGCTCGCCCACGACTACTCCGAGGGGGCAGTCTGACCGGACGTCACAGACTCCGGTAGTTCGACGACAGGGCAGTCCTTCCACAGTCGTTCGATTGCGTAGTGGACGCGATCCTCCGCCTGTTGCACGTGCACGACAACATCTCCAAAGTCCAACAGAACCCAGTGAGCACCCTTCACACCCTCCCGGCGAATCGGCTTGACACCCTTGGCATGCAAGGCTTCCTCGATCGCGTCGACGATGGACTTCACTTGACGCTCGTTGGCACCGGAGCAGATCACGAAGACATCAGTGATGACCAGTTGCTCACTGACGTCGATCGCAACGATGTCTGCGGCGAGCTTGTCGGATGCCGCTTGCGCCGCGGTAATCGCGGTGTCGAGGGAGTCGGGAGCCGCGCTCACGAGGACCCGCCCGAGTGTTGGCGATCCAGATACAGGCGATGTTTGCGGATCCATCGGGCAACACCCTCGGGAACCAGATAATCGATCGGCTTTCCCTCGGACACTCGCTGACGGATATCGCTGCTGGATATCGCCAGAGCCGGGATCTCGATCAACGTGGCTACGCCACCAGGCAGGCCAGGGTCGGCGAGTTGATGACCCGGCCGGGTGACACCGACAAGGTGGGCTCGCTCGATGATCCCGTCCGGGTCGTGCCAGCCGACGATGTCGGTCAGAGCGTCCGCGCCGGTGATGAAGAACCACTCGGCCAAGTCGTGCGGGTGAACGTGGGCGAAACCCTTCTGCAGGTCACGCAAGGTGTCCACGGTGTACGTGGGGCCGTCTCGGTCGATATCGACCCGTGACACCTCGAAGCGGGGATCCGCCGCCGTCGCGATAACCGTCATCAGGTAGCGATCCTCAGCGGAGGTCGTGGGGGTTGTCTTGTGCCACGGCGCACCGGAGGGGCAAAAGATCACGCGCTGGAGATCGAAACGGCCGGCCACTTCCGATGCGGCCACCAGGTGCCCGTGGTGGAGGGGGTCGAAGGTGCCACCCATGACACCGATGCGCAGGTTGCTCAGTTTCTTACCCCGTTAGCGATCGACCCTGATCATCATGGTGACGATCAGCAGGCCCACGAGCACTCCGAGGGCGGCCAAGCCGAACACCCATGCGGGAACGCCGGCTTCACCGCCGGCTTCGCTGGCCGCGAGAACCAGACTGTGTGCGCTCATCCCCCAACCCTACCCAGGCGACCTACGTGCGGGTGTGACCGTCGCCGGTCACGACGAATGTGGTGGACGTCAACTCCGGTAGCCCCATCGGGCCGCGTGCGTGGGTATGTGATCGATGCCCTGGTCGATGTCGTCCACAATCGCGGCAGCGAGATCGAGCGAGTAGTACTCCGCCGCCCAATCCTCATCACTCGCGCTGACGACCGTGCAGGGACCACCGGCCGCAGCGTCGGCGAACCGCGCATCCGCGTGGACGGTGACGCCAGCATCGGCGAGCGCTTGCAATGCCCGCGGCAGGAAAGCATCCACCACCTCTCGGTGCACGAGAAGAGTTTCCGCCGCGTTGCAGACGCTGACCCGCTGGGTCTTGCTGTTCACAACCAGAGCCACAGCTTTGTCGATGTCGGCGTCCGCGTCGACGTACACGTGACAGTTGCCTACGCCGGTTTCGATCACCGGGACGGTGGAGTTTTCGACGATATTGCGGATCAGAGATTCGCCCCCGCGCGGAATCAACACGTCGACGAGGCCGCGGGCCGTCATCAAGTGCTTCACCGATTCGTGGGTATCTCCGGGGACGAGTTGCACGGCGTCGGGGTTCAAACCTTGCTCGGTCAGCGCCGAACGCATCGAGGAGATCAGCGCCTGGTTGCTGTTCATTGCCGAGGACGATCCACGAAGCAGTGCAGCGTTGCCGCTCTTGAGGCATAGACCCGCGGCATCGACGGTGACGTTCGGTCGGGCCTCGTAGATCATTCCGACCACGCCGATCGGGACGCGCACCTGACGGACCTGCAAACCATTCGGCAAGGTGTATCCGCGGATCACTTCACCGACCGGATCCGGTAGGGCAGCCACGTCCCGAAGAGCCTGGGCGATAGCCGCAATGCGGTCAGCGTCGAGAGTGAGGCGGTCGATCAGAGCCGCCGACGTTCCGTTCTCGCGGGCGCGAGCCGTATCGATCTCGTTCTCCCGCACGATGACGGCGGCATCGGCTTCGAGGGCGTTTGCCATCGCGACGAGCGCAGGGTCCTTTTCTTCACGCGTCATCACCCGGAGTTCGTGGGCGGCGGCGCGGGCTCGGCGTGCGGTGTCGTGCACGAGTTCGCGGTCATCCAGCATGGCTGAAGGGTACGCGACCTTAGAAGGGTGCGATACGTCCCTCGGGTGGCAGCGCGCGGAGCGGTTCGTGTTGCAGGTAGGTCTGCCGGTCGAGGACTTGCAGCCCGACGACATCCCACCCCGGAAGCCTGGACGAGCGCTCGTTGGCCCCCCACATGGCACTGGCGATCGCAACTGCCGCGTCCATGTCGTCGGCTTCCTCCCAATAGCGCAACTCCGCACGGTCGTTGCCGTACCGAGCTTCCAGCAAGAACGGGTGCGCGTGACTCAAGCGCTCCAGCGCCTGGCGCACATGATCGATGGGTTGCGACTCACCGGACATCGTCAAGGTCACGTGCCACATGCGTAGCGAGCCGATGTCGGCCGACGGCGGCACACTGCGGAGGACCATCGCGCCTCCTTCCGCCCGCTATTGCGACCAGACCACCATGTCGTCTCGGTGGACGACTTCACGTTCGTACTCCGGTCCACGTTCACGTGCTAGTTCCCGAGTCGAGCGCCCCAGCAAGGCCGGAAGCTCCCGTGCATCAAAGTTCACCAAACCTCGGGCGATCACGCGACTGTTTTGATCAATTAAGTCCACCGGATCTCCCGCAACAAACGTCCCATCTACCGCAGTGATTCCCGCTGGCAACAGTGATGCTCGTCGCACCGTCACTGCCTCGACAGCGCCGTCATCGAGCGTGAGGGTGCCGTTCGGGGTTGTCGCGTGCGCGAGCCACAACAGTCGAGTCGATGTTCGCTGACCCGTGGGGTGGAAGACGGTGCCCACGTCCGCGCCATCGAGTGCCCGGCCCACGTTCGCCGCGGACGTCACCAGCGTCGGGATGCCCGCACTCGTCGCGATAGTGGCCGCTTGCACTTTGGTGGCCATGCCACCAAGGCCGACTCCCGCACCACCGGCTCCACCCACGCGCGCTTGGGCGATGTCCTGCGCGTCGCGAACATCGGTGATCAAGGATGCGCCCGGCTTGTTCGGCGGTGCGTCATACAGCCCATCGACGTCAGACAGCAGAATCAGCGCGCTGGCTTGCACGACGTGGGCGACCAGGGCCGCGAGTCGGTCGTTGTCTCCCAAGCGGATCTCGTCCGTCGCCACGGTGTCGTTTTCGTTGACCACCGGAATCACTCCGAGTTCGAGCAGGCGAAAGAGCGTTCGCTGCGCATTGCGGTGGTGATTGCGGCGCGTGACGAGAACCACCTCGGTTCCTCGCGCGCAACGAGACGCGACGTTCGCCACGATGGCCGAGATTCGTTCCTCGTCCATTCCACCGACCTCGGAGGTCAATGACGACGATCCGACCTTCACGACGATTCGAGTCGCCGACGCGATCGCCTCGCGAACCTCACTCATCGTCGTCTCCCCAGGCCTGATGAGCCGCATGCAGTCGATCGTCACTCCCCCGTGGGCCCGACACCGGAACGTTGCCACCCAGCGTCGGATACCAATCGAACACGACCGCATCTTCGCCCACGCCGATCATCACGGTTGTTCCGGGCTCGGCTCCTTGTCGACGCAGCTCGTCCTCCACACCCAACCGGGCGAGCCGGTCGGCGAGATACCCGACGGCTTCGTCGTTGCTGAAGTCCGTTTGGCGGACCCATCGCTCCGGCCGTGCTCCCACAACGCGAAAACCATCGACTTCCTTCTCGATAGTGAACCCGGCGTCGTCGACGGGGGTCGGCCGGATCACGACTCGAGTTGCTTCATCGGAGACCTGATTCGCACGAGCCTGCACCACGAGTTGCCCCATGGCAAAGACCAGCCGCCGCAGGCCTTCATGAGTGGCTGCGGAGATATCGAACACGCGGTAGCCGCGAGCCTCGAGGTGCCCACGCACCATGTCGGCCATCGCCCGCCCGTCGGGAACGTCGACCTTGTTGAGCGCGATCAGGCGCGGACGGTCAGCCAAGCCCCCGTAGGCGGCGAGCTCGGCCTCGATGATGTCCACGTCGGCGAGGGGGTCGCGTTCGGATTCCAACGTCGCGCAGTCGACCACGTGCACCAGCACACTGCACCGCTCGACATGGCGCAAAAACTCCAGCCCCAGTCCTTTTCCGTCGCTGGCTCCGGGGATCAGCCCGGGCACATCGGCGACGGTGAAGACGATGTCGTCGGCGCTGACGACGCCGAGGTTCGGCACCAGGGTGGTGAACGGATAGTCCGCGATCTTGGGGCGAGCAGCGGAGATCGCCGCGATCAGACTCGACTTTCCCGCACTCGGGTAGCCCACGAGAGCGACGTCCGCGACGGTCTTGAGTTCCAAGACCACGTCTCGGGCCTCGCCCGGCTCACCGAGCAATGCGAAACCGGGCGCTTTGCGTCGCGGGGACGCCAGAGCCGCGTTACCGAGTCCGCCGCGGCCACCGCGTGCCAGAACGAACGTCTCACCGGGCGTCATCAGGTCGATGATCACGTTTGCGTTCGCGTCTGTCACGACCGTTCCGCGCGGAACCTCGACGATGACATCATCGGCGTCCGCACCGTTGCGATGTGATCCCTGCCCGGGCTTGCCGTGCGTGGCACGCCGGTGCGGGTGTCGGTGCAGGTCGAGCAACGTCGTCACCGAAGAGTCGACAACGGCGATCACGTCACCACCACGGCCACCGTTACCGCCGTCGGGGCCGCCCAGAGGCTTGAATTTCTCGCGATGCACTGATGCGCATCCATTGCCGCCGTTGCCACCCTGCGCGTGGACCACGGCTCGATCCACGAAGGTGCTCATCAAAGAACTCCCGGTTCATGGCACCGGGGCGACCCGGTGCGCTAGTCGACGAGGATGTTCACCACGCGGCGTCCGCGGTGCGAACCGAATTCCACGGTGCCGGCGGAAAGTGCGAACAGCGTGTCGTCCTTGCCGCGGCCGACGTTGGTGCCCGGGTGGAAGTGCGTTCCGCGCTGGCGGACGATGATCTCGCCGGCACCGACATTCTGGCCGCCGAAACGCTTGACGCCCAAACGCTGCGCGTTGCTGTCGCGTCCGTTTCTGGTGCTGGATGCACCCTTCTTATGTGCCATGGCAGTTGTCCTCTAGTCGCCCGGGGTTACTTGGCTGTCTTGATGTCGGTCACTTTGACCGCCGTCAACTCGGAGCGATGGCCCTGGCGACGGCGATAGCCGATCTTGTTCTTGTACTTCAGGATGTCGATCTTGGGTCCGCGGCGGTGATCGACGATCTCCGCGGTCACCTTGACCTTGCCGAGCGCCGCCTTGTCGGTGGTCACCGAAGCACCATCGACGAGGAGGATGGCTGGTAGTTGGACGGAGGCTCCCGGCTCGCCTGCCATCCGGTCGACGACGAGAACGTCCCCCACCTCGACCTTCTCTTGGCGGCCACCGGCCCGAACGATCGCGTACACGTGCGTGCTCCTGTCCTAGGTCTTGCTCGTAGTCCGTTGCTAAGTCCCGTACCCGAGGTGTGCTGCGGCGGGTTGGCTCTCCCACCGCCCATCGGGCGCAAGGAGAAAGGGTACGGCATGTGCCCTGTCGGGGTAGACCTGCCCCCAATGGGCACTGTGGCAGGCTCCACCGGTGGCACTGGAGATCGAAGGACCCCCGTTTCCCAGCGTCGCCGCCTGCATTCTGGACAGCTATGCCCGCCGCGTCGGCCGCGAACTCCTGCACCGGTCCGGTGATCTGCTCGACGACGCCAAGCGCCTCCTGGCCTGTGAGGCGATCGTGCTCAGTCACGACGCCGGAGTCGACCCACGCTTCGTTTACGCCAACTCAGCGGCCGCATCCCTG
>RGQW01000085.1 GCA_010029945.1 Actinomycetota bacterium
GTGGGCGCGGAAACACCGCTGGTGCGTTCGGCAAGCCGGGCGGTCGTCCGTCCCGAGGTCGAAAGTCCAAGCGCGCCAAGCGTCAAGAGTTCGACAACATGGAAGCCCCGACGCTCGGCGGCGTTCGGCTGCCCCGGGGTTCGGGTGAGACCGTCCGGCTCCCGCGTGGTGCGTCACTGACCGATTTCGCCGAGAAGATCGATGCCTCACCGGCTGATCTAGTCAAGGTCCTCATCGGTCTCGGAGAGATGGTGACCGCGACGCAGTCGATCGACGATGACACCTTGATGCTGTTGGGCACCGAGTTGAATTTCGATGTGCAGGTCGTTTCGCCCGAGGACGAAGACCGCGAACTCTTGGAGTCCTTCGACCTCGAATTCGGAGAGGACGAGGGCGAGGCCGGCGATCTCGAGGCCCGGTCGCCGGTGGTGACCGTGATGGGTCACGTCGATCACGGTAAGACCAAACTGCTCGACGCGATCCGCAAGACCAACGTGGTCAGCGGTGAAGCCGGGGGTATCACCCAGCACATCGGCGCGTACCAGGCCGTGGCGCACACCCCCGACGGCGACCGCACGCTAACGATCATCGACACGCCGGGTCACGAAGCCTTCACGGCTATGCGTGCGCGTGGTGCCGAGGTGACCGATATCGCAGTCCTGGTTGTCGCCGCGGATGACGGCGTCAAGCCGCAGACCATCGAGGCGTTGAATCACGCCCAGGCCGCGCAGGTGCCGATCGTGGTGGCCGTGAACAAGGTTGACAAGGAAGGCGCTGACCCCACGAAGGTGCGCAGCCAGTTGACCGAATACGGGCTTGTCGCCGAGGACTTCGGCGGCGACACGATGTTCGTGGACGTCTCCGCGTTGCAGGGGATGGGAATCGAGCCTCTCCTCGAAGCGGTGCTGCTGACCGCCGATGCGGCGTTGGAGCTGCAGGCGAACCCGCATCAGAACGCCCAGGGTGTGGCGATCGAAGCGCACCTCGACCGCGGCCGTGGTCCGGTGGCAACCGTTTTGGTCCAGCGCGGAACTCTGCGTCAGGGAGACTCCATCGTGGCGGGAGACGCGTTCGGTCGCGTTCGCGCCATGTTGGACGATGCCGGCAATTCCGTCGAGGAAGCCGGGCCCTCCACTCCCGTGCAACGACGTCACGCTGGCGAGCGCATCCCAGGCGATCATCCTCGGGTTCAACGTTCGACCCGAAGGGAAGGTCGCCGAGTTCGCGTCGACCGAAGGCGTCGACGTCCGGTACTACAGCGTGATCTACCAGGCGATCGACGAGATCGAGGCGGCGCTGAAGGGCATGCTGAAGCCGGAATTCGAGGAAGCGCAGCTCGGAACGGCGGAAGTGCGCGAGGTCTTCAAGTCCTCGAAGTTCGGCACGATCGCTGGTTGCCTGGTGCAGTCCGGCGAGGTCAAGCGCAACGCGAAAGCTCGACTCATTCGCGACGGCGCCGTGGTCGCGGACAACCTGTCCGTCGCGGGACTTCGGCGCTTCAAGGACGACGTCACCGAGGTGCGCGAGGGCTTCGAGTGCGGCATCAACCTTGGCTCGTACCAGGACGTCAAGGTGGACGACGTCATCGAGACGTTCGAGATGCGAGAGAAGAAGCGTCCGGCCTAAGCCGCCCATCGAATGCATCGCGTGGTGACACGGCACGAAGAGTCAGGAGAAAGACATGGCGAATGTTGCGCGGCAACGTCGACTGGCAGACCGGATCCGACACATCGTGGCCGACATGCTCGAACTGCGAATCAAGGATCCGCGGTTGGGTTTCGTGACGATCACCGATGTTCGGGTGACACCTGACCTTCGCGAAGCGTCCATCTTCTACACGGTCTACGGCGACGTCCAAGAGCAGGAAGCGAGCGCGCAAGCGCTGGCCTCCGCCACCGGCGTCATTCGAAGCGAAGTGGGGAAACAAACCGGTATCAAGTTCACGCCGTCGCTGGAGTTCATCCCGGACGCGGTTCCCGAGAACGCCCGACACGTGGAAGAACTGCTCGCCCAAGCGGCGGAGGCAGACGCCCACGTCCACGAGCAGGCAGTGGGCGCCACCTACGCCGGGGAGGCCGACCCGTACCGGCATCCCCGAGAAGACGGCGACGAGTAGCGGTCCGCACGTGGGGCGAGGGTCACGTCGTGCGAAGGACGATCCGTCCGTTGCGGGCGTGCTGTGTGTGGACAAGCCGTCCGGGCTGACCAGCCACGACGTGGTCGATCGAGTTCGGCGACGCCTGGGTGTGCGGCGCGTCGGTCACGCCGGGACTCTGGACCCGATGGCGACAGGAGTGCTCATCATCGGTGTGGGACCCACCACTCGATTGTTGGGAATCATCGGAGGGCACGACAAGGAATACACGGCAACCATTCGACTAGGTGCATCGACGACGACCGACGATCGGGAAGGAGACGTGATCGCGCAGGCGACCACGCAGGACATCCAGCACGTCACCGACGCCGCGATCGCCGAAACCGTTGCACACTTCACGGGTGCGCTGGAGCAGCGACCGAGTGCGGTGAGCGCGGTCAAGGTGGACGGCAAGCGCGCGTATCAGCGGGTGCGGGACGGGGAAGAGGTCGACCTTCCGGCCAGGGCCGTCACCGTCGAGGAGTTCACGATCCTCGATATTCGTCGAGACAGCACCGCAACCGACGCTGCTATCGATGTCGATGTGCGCGTTCGTTGCTCGGCAGGAACATACATCCGCTCACTCGCTCGCGATGTCGGTGAGGAACTTGGTGTGGGGGGCCACCTGACGGTGCTTCGACGAACGCGCTCGGGGACGGTCGACGTCACCGAGTGTGTCGTCCTCGACCGCGTTGATCTCGAGCATGTCAGTGCACCGGGAGTGTTCGCGCGACGACACCTGCCGGCGGTGGATCTCAGCGACGACCAGGTTGTCCGCGTCAGGAACGGCGCCCGCGTGGGTATCGACGTGCCCGAGGCCTCGACGGTCGCACTCATCGGACCGGGGAAGGACCTTGTCGCCGTTGTGGACGGGACAGCCAGCGGTGGTCAGTACTCGATCACCGCGGTGTTTCCGGCTATTCCGCCCCGGGTTGTGGCGCCGACGTCAGGGTCTGGCGTGGCAGACCGCGAGTGAGGGGCAAGCCCACTAGGCCGACGATGAACACGATGCCGAGGCCAAGTCGCAGGGCCTGAAGTTTGCTCGCCGCGTAATCGTCGACCACCTCGGCGGCTTGATCCGCGGGAACTCCTTGGTCCTCGAGGAGGGCTTGCGCCTGCTGCACGGTAATGACCTGCACACCGCTCGCGGCGGCCTGCGTCACGCCCTTTTGCAGGGCTGAGTTGATGTCGTCGTTGTCGGAGACTGCCGTGGTGAAGGTCGCTGCTAGGCCGATGAAGACCGCCGTTCCAGCCAGCGCGACACCGAGGGAGGAGCCGAGGTTCTGGGCGGTGCCCTGCAACCCTCCGACTTCGTTGCTTCGAGACTCGTCGGCAGAAGAAAGATTCACGTTACCGATCTGGGAGATGGCGAGCCCGACTCCAAGGCCGATCACCGCCATCGCAATTGCGAACAACGTGCCTCGAGCGTCGGGCGTAATCGCGCCGATCAGGAGCAGAAGTCCCAGGCATGCGGTGACGATGCCGAGGCGAATGAGTATTCGAGGTGAGTACCGGGTAGCCAGACGAGAGCCGGCGAGGGCCATCAAGAACAACGCGACCGACAGGGGCAGCATGCGAATACCTGACTGGAGAGCATCCAGGTTCAACACCGTTTGCAGATAGAGCGGAAGCACGAAGAACGAACCGGCGATGATGAAGTAGAGGATCATCTGAGATGCCAACCCAGATCGCAAGGTGCTGATCCCGAGCAGGTCCGTTCCCACGAGTGGTTCGCCACCATTCGCGCTCACGCGCCGCTCCCACCATAAGAAGGCCCATCCGACCGCGAGGCCACACAGAACCAGCGGGATGGTCGGCGCGAAGCCGAACACTTCGAAGGGT
This sequence comes from Actinomycetota bacterium, assembly GCA_010029945.1. GTDB lineage: Bacteria > Actinomycetota > Actinomycetes > S36-B12 > S36-B12 > S36-B12. The sequence continues at coordinate 3,977 of RGQW01000085.1, forward strand.
GGATTGAGCGGACGGATGAAGCCCCACGAGCTTGCCGACACCAACGCGAGAACAACGACACCCATGGACAATGCCGAGAGCACGACGCCAGTGAGATCGAAGCGTGACGATCGAGATGGCACAGGCAGGTCTTTGATCTTGCCGCTGAGCGGCAAGATCAGCAGGACGATCATGATGGTCTCCGCAGCGAAAACCCAACGCCAACTGAAGTACGTCGTTACCCAGCCACCGATCAAAGGGCCCGCGGCTGCGGCGGCTCCGGCAACACCACCAAGGAGTGCGTAGGCAACAGCTCGGTCTCTGCCTGAGTAGTTGACGGCGGCCAGCGCAGCGATGGCCGGGATCACCATGGCGGCGCCTATTCCCTCGATGATGGACCAACCGACGAACAGCATTTCGAATCCGCTCGCCAGAGCGGTGGTCATCGATCCGACGGCGTAAATGATGGTCCCGATAACGAAGGCGCGTCGACGGCCGATGCGTGCTCCAATGCCAGCGCCAGCGAGCATGAGTGCTGCCATGGTCAGCGTGAACGTCGCGATGGCGAGTTGCATCGAGCTCACGGTGGTGTTCAGGTCCGCCACCACAACGGTGATGGACACGTTCATGACCGTGCCATCGATGACCATGACGAACTGAGCAAGCCCGAGAACCAGGATCGGCAGCCACTTGCGCACGCAGTGAACCTACCGGGCCGTTGAGATGAAGTGAGCGATCTGGCGCAGTTGATCGTGTTCGCCTCCTGATGAGGGTGAATAGGCTCTGCGGCGTGAGCCCACGAGTCGCGATCATTGGCGTCTTCGACGGTGTGCACCGCGGCCACCAGGCCTTGATCGAGCAGGCGCGATCTCTCGCCGGAGCCGGCGAGGTCGTGGCGCTGACTTTCGACCCGCACCCGCTGACCGTGGTCAATCCCGACGCGGCGCCACTGATGCTCGGCGGCATTGATGATCGGATCGACCAGCTCACGGCGGCAGGTGTCGACGAGGTCGTCGTGGTGGACTTCACCACCGCGGTCAGTGAGCAGTCACCGGAGGAATTCGTCCGCGAATTCGTTCACGGCAGGGCGCGCGCGAACGCCGTCGTGGTCGGCGACAATTTCCGCTTCGGGCACCGAGCGCTCGGCGATGTCCACACACTGGAAGAACTCGGTGGCACCTACGGGTTCTTGGTGCACGACGTCGATCTGCGTGGCGATGTGCAGACCTACTCGTCCACCCGCGCTCGAGAAGCGTTGCTTGGAGGCGACCTGGCCACCGTGACGCAGGTACTCGGGCGGCCTTTCAGCTACCGCGGCGTCGTTGTCCACGGCGATCACCGGGGCCGCACCCTGGGTGTGCCGACGGCCAACATCACCATCGCCGCCGATCGCGCCGCACCCGCCGATGGTGTCTACGCGGGCAGGGTTCGACTGCCCGGCACCCATGGCCCTTCGATGCCGGCCGCCATCTCGGTGGGAAGCAATCCTCAGTACGCGGGCACCGAACGCAGGATCGAAGCGCACGTGCTGGACGAGGATCTTGACCTCTACGACGCGGAGATCGAGGTGGAGTTTCTTACTCGCCTGCGCGGACAACAGGTATTCGACTCCGAAGCGGCCTTCATCGAGCAGATGCAGGCCGATATTCGAGCCGCCCGGGCGATCGGGGAAGCTCCAGGGGTCTCCTGATACCCTCGGCTCCGACGGTTGCTGGGCGGGCGCTCGGCGACTCGTGACTAGGCCGCACGGTGCGGCCATCGCCGGTGAGCCGGCGCGCCCGAGAGGAACGTGAATGTCGCTCGACGCTAAGACCAAGTCCGAGATCATCGCGGAATACGCGACCGGCCCCGGCGATACCGGCAGCCCCGAGGTGCAGATCGCGCTTTTGACCAAGCGCATCAGCCAGCTGACCGAACACTTGAAGACCCACCCCCACGACCACCACAGCCGTCGCGGCTTGCTGATCCTCGTCGGTCAGCGTCGTCGCCTGCTGAAGTACCTGACCAAGACGGACATCAACCGGTACCGCTCGATCATCGAGCGGGTGGGCATCCGTCGCTAGGTCCCAACACTTGGGCGTCAATCCAGCCCCGTGCTGGGTCGACATTCACGAAACGCGGACGTGCAGGAAACATGCACGAACGCACAACACAACCGAATAACTGACCAGTAAGGATCCGGGGCGCTACGGAAGCGTCGTCGTCGGTCCTCGGTAGTGGCTCCCGTGGGGATGAATCCCCGAGGGCCTCGATCGAAGACCGCCACCGGACGTCTGCCGTGGTTGCCCCTGTCCATTTCAGAACAGGAGGCACCCGTGTCGGGTACCCAGATCGCGACGGCTGAGGCCGTCATTGACAACGGTGCGCATGGAACGCGCACCGTCACCTTCGAGACCGGTCGACTCGCTCGACAGGCAGCAGGATCAGTCACCGTCTCCTTAGACGGCGGCACATTGCTGCTGAGCGCTACGACGGCATCGAAGAATCCGAAAGACCAATTCGACTTCTTCCCACTGACGGTGGACGTCGAGGAGCGCATGTATTCCGTGGGTCGCATCCCCGGATCGTTCTTCCGGCGAGAAGGCCGCCCCACCGAGGACGCGATTCTCACCTGCCGGTTGATCGACCGTCCGCTCCGACCGACCTTCAAGAAGGGCCTGCGTAATGAGGTCCAGGTCGTCGTCACGGTTATGTCGCTCAACCCCAATGACCTCTACGACGTTGTTGCCATCAATGGGGCGTCCGCGTCCACGCAACTGTCGGGACTGCCGTTCAGTGGACCGGTCGGCGGTGTGCGCATCGCCCTGATCGACGGCCAGTGGGTCGGCTTCCCGACGCACGAGCAACTCGAGACGGCAGTGTTCGACATGGTTGTGGCCGGTCGAGTAGCCGGGGACGACGTCGCCATCATGATGGTCGAGGCCGAAGCCACCGACAAGACGATCGACCTCGTCGCCGGGGGCGCGCAAGCTCCCACAGAGGAGATCGTCGGCGCGGGCCTTGAAGCCGCGAAGCCCTTCATTCGGGCCCTGTGTGACGCGCAGCAGGAGTTGGCCGATGCGGCGGCGAAGCCCGTCGCGGACTACCCGGTCTTCCTGGAGTACGAAGACGACGCCTACGACGCCGTGGAGCGCCTAGCTCTCGCCGACGTGCGTGATGCTCTCGCCATTGTGGAGAAGGCTCCTCGCGAAGCACGTCTGGACGACATCAAGACCACCGTGGTCGCCGAACTGGCCGCGAACTTCGAAGGCCGGGAGAAGGAACTCTCCGCGGCGTTTCGAGCGGTCACCAAGACGGCGGTACGCGACCGCGTGCTTCGCGACAAGGTGCGCATTGATGGACGAGGGCTCACCGACATTCGTTCGCTCAGCGCCGAGGTGGACATCCTGCCGCGGACCCACGGCTCGGCACTGTTCGAGCGTGGAGAAACGCAGATTCTGGGCGTCACGACGTTGAACATGCTGCGCATGG
>RGQW01000086.1 GCA_010029945.1 Actinomycetota bacterium
GTGGCCGTGATGGCGATACCGCTGGTGGACCTTCTCTTGGCCGTCATCCGCCGAACCAGAGCCGGCCGAAACCCCTTCGCGCCGGACAAGCAGCACCTTCACCACCGTCTCCTAGAAATGGGGCACTCGCAGGGCCGGGCCGTGCTGCTGATGTACGCCTGGACCGGACTCGTCGCCGGCACCGCTGTCGCGGTGGCCTTCGTGCCGTGGCCCTACGCCGCTGGCGGATTCATCGTGGGGCTGGGTGCCTTGTTGTGGCTGGTGCGGCGCCCGTCGAAGTCCGTGGTTGCCGAGGGGAGCACCGCGCACACCGGGGCCGATGTCCGACCGCTGCGGGCCGCCGACGGACGCGATTCGTCCTTGGGCTGAGCGGACGCTCGACGATCGGCGGTGCGCAACGAGCGCCGCGATCAGCGCCGTGATCAGGGCCGTGACAAAGGTGGCGACAACGATCGTGACGAAGACCACGCCCCGGGGGCTTCGGGCAACCACGCTTGGGGTGAAACCTTGCGGCAGGTGCGATAGCGTCTGAGTGCGAAATCCCGTCGGACAACGATCCCGTCGGACGTGGATTTTCGGACAACGGCTACGACAGTGATGACAGACGACGCAAGCGCCCCGCCGCGCCCCTCCAACGACTCTCCGAGCGTCGATGCGTTGGTCCTGAAACGAGCGGGGTTGACCACCGCCCTTGTGGGTGTCGTGGGGATCGCCATCGGAGCGGCCAGCAGCGGAGCGAGCGGTGCCCTCGGGGGTGTGTTCGCCACGGTCTTGGTTCTGGTCTTCTTCAGCGTCGGGCAATTTGTGCTGGGTTCTGTTCTCAAGAGCAATCCACAGATGGCCATGACCGTTGCCCTGACGATCTATCTCGTGAAGATCGGGGTTCTGTTCGTTCTCATCATCGCCTTCGCCGACACCACCGCGTTCGACACCCGAGTTTTCGCCGGAACGATCGTCGCGTGCACCCTCGCCTGGACCGTGGCCGAAGTGTGGGTTTTCGCCCGCACGAAGGTCCTCTACGTGGACCCGGAGGCCGGGTCATGACGGGTGCTGCCCCCTGGTACCGTGCGCGTCAGCGTTCGAATCCGACGTCGTCCTCACCAACAGGTGCGCCCTCTTCCCCGGCAATGGACAACGCCGCTTGGACGATCTCCAGTCGACTGATAGCCGGCATCGTGCTGTACGCCGGGATCGGCTGGTTGATCTCTTTGTGGTGGGGGAACCGACCGGCACTCATTGCCATCGGTGCCTTCGTCGGGCTGGGACTGTCGTACTACTTGATCTTCACGGGTCTCGCCCGCGAAGAGGCGGTGCGTCAGGGCCGTGGTGTCGATCACCGAGCGCGCGAGGAAGCATCGCCACAGCAGGCGGCGCCAAGGGAAGCAACGAACGTGGATGTAGACCAGGAGGGTCGAACGTGATGGAGGACCTGAGTGTTCGCTGAGGTCGTTTCCGCGTCTGCTCCCACGAGCGTGTCCGCGGCGGGTGGTCCCGATTGCCATTTGATGTCTGGATGCGGCTTCCCCGCTCCAGGTGCCGAGATCTTCCTCTTCGAGGACATCTTCACGCTGCAGTTGGCAAGCCTGGAGTTCGGCTTCTCGAAGGTCACGGTGCTGCTGCTCCTCGGGGTGGTCGCCGTTGTTGGTTTCTTCACCTACGCGTTCCGCAAGCCCAAGTTGGTCCCACGTGGCGCCCAGAACATCGGCGAGGTGGGGTACGTCTTCGTTCGCGACGGAATCGCCAAAGAGACCATCGGGCACGGGGGCGAGAAATTCGTCCCGTTCCTGTTCAGCTTCTTCTTCTTCGTCTGGGTCTTGAACTTCTTCGGGATCCTGCCCGGCGCACAGTTGCCGGCGACATCGATCTTCGCGATCCCCGTGGCCTTCGCTCTCATCGTGTACTTCACCTGGGTTCCGCTGGGCATGATCAAGCAGGGCCCGATCAAGTTCTTCACCAACATGATGTTCCCGCCCGGCGTCCCCAAGCCCATGTACATCTTGTTGGCCCCGATCGAATTGATTTCCAACATCCTCGTGCGGCCGTTCACGCATGCGGTTCGACTCTTCGCCAACATGTTCGCGGGCCATCTGTTGCTCGCGACCTTCAGCATCGCCGCCTTCTACCTCATCAGCGCAAGCGTCATCGGAATTCTCGGTTCCGTGGCGTCCTTCGTTGTCACCGTTGCGCTGACCGGGTTCGAGGCCTTCATCCAGGCCTTGCAGGCCTACATCTTCACGCTGCTCGCTGCCGTCTACATAGGGAGCGCGCTGCACGCGGAGCACTGATGGCGAGTGCCCCGCACACAACTGAATAACCACCCACGACCCCAGACCGACGGAAACCGCCGTCGGCCCGGAAAGCAAAGGAAACGACATGTCGCTTCTCGCGGAACTCACCGGTTCCATCGGATCGATCGGTTACGGCCTTGCCGCGATCGGCCCTGGCATCGGTATCGGCATCATCTTCGGCCAAGGTGTGCAGGCGATCGCCCGCCAGCCTGAGGCCTACGGCGTGATTCGCCAGAACATGCTCCTCGGCTTCGCTCTCGCGGAGGCGCTGGCGCTGATTGGCTTCGTCGTTCCCTTCGTCTTCGGAGCGTGATCGACCGCGTTGCGCGCCGACCATAGGCGTGCAACGCACCGGTCCATGACGAACACACGTCCCCCCGACCACTGACCAGAGAGGTTCCGGCAATGAAGGTTGTGGCAGCAGTCAGCGCCGCAAGCGAGGAGATGCCAAGCGTTCTCGCCGTTCCGGTTGATGAGTTGATCATCGGCCTGATCGCGTTCTTGATCGTCTTCGGCGCTCTCGGCAAATTCGCGTTGCCCAAGATCAAGGCGACACTCGACGAGCGTGCAGACGCCATCGAGGGTGGCCTGCAGCGTGCTGAGGAAGCTCAGGCGGAAGCCAGCCGGGTACTCGAGGAGTACAAGGAGCAGCTTGCTTCGGCACGTGAGGAAGCATCGGCCATCCGGACCCAAGCCCAGGCCGACCGCTCGTCGATGGTGGAGGAAGCCAAGAACGAGGCACGACAGGCGGCCGCCCAGGTCACCGCTGCGGCGGAAGCACAGATGGCTGCCGATCGAGCCCAGGCGATGAGCACGCTCACCCGGCAGGTAGGGGAGTTGTCCGTCGAACTGGCGAGCAAAGTCGTCGGCGAGTCTTTAACCGACGACGCCCGCGTTCGCTCGACCGTCGATGCCTTCCTCGATGACCTCGAAAGGCAGGCTTCCAACTGATGCTCGGTTCCAGCCGCGAATCCCTCGCCGCCTGTTCGGCCGCCCTCGATGCCCGCCGGCAAGCGCCGGGCTTCGAAGAGTTGTCCGCGCAGGTCTTCGCCGTGGCGGCGCTGCTGGACGACAATGCGCAACTTCGCTCCACCCTGGCCGACTCCGGACAGCCAGCCTCTGTTCGCGAGTCCTTGATCCGGGACATCTTGGCCAATCAGGTCTCCGCTGTGACCCTCGACGTGGTTGCCGATGTTGTGGACCATCGGTGGTCCGACGACGTCGATCTGGTGATCGCCCTCGAGCAGCTCGCTGCGCAGGCGGCTTTCACCGTCGCAGAAGGCAACGGAACGCTTGATGCCACCGAAGAAGAGATCTTCCGCTTCGGCCGGGCTATCGATGCCTCCGCGGAATTGCAGATGGCTTTGGGTGACCCGGCGCGGTCGGCGCAGACCAAGGCCGCCATCGTGCGCGACCTTCTGTCCGACAGGGCGACCGCGGCAACCCGCGAGGTGCTGGAGTCGACCGTCGGTCGTTTGCACGGTCAGCGACTGGACGCTGCGATCGACACCCTGTGCGAACTCGCTGCCCGGCAGCGCGAGCGAGTAGTGGCCGAGGTGCGGGTGGCAGCCCCCCTGACCGAGGAGCAATCCCGTCGTCTTGCGGCGGCGTTGTCTTCATTGAAGGGCCGGACCGTACGGCTCAACGTCGCCGTCGATCCCGCCGTGCTCGGCGGGGTCATGGTGACCATCGGCGGCGAGGTCATCGACGGCACCGTCGCATCTCGACTAGAACAGGCCCGCAGAGCAGTCTTGGGCTGACCCAACAACAACGACCCCACACACCGCCCGCACCGCGGGCCCGACGAAGGAAAGCAGGACACCATGACGGAGCTGACGATCCGGCCGGAAGAAATCCGGGATGCGATCGAGCGGAACGTCGCGGCGTACTCGCCGTCCACCGCCCGAGAAGAAGTTGGTCGCGTCACGGAGATCGGCGATGGCATTGCCCGCGTCGAAGGCCTCCACTCGGCGATGACCAACGAGTTGCTGGAGTTCGAGGGAGGACTGCTCGGTGTCGCGCTGAACCTCGACGTTCGAGAGATCGGTGTGGTGCTCCTCGGCGACGGCGCGCACATCGAAGAGGGGCAGCCCGTCCGGCGCACCGGCGAAGTCCTCTCCGTTCCGGTAGGGGACGCCTTCCTCGGACGCGTGGTCGATCCGCTGGGCAACCCGATCGACGGACTCGGTGCCATCGAAGCCGAAGATCGCCGCGCCCTGGAGGTGCAGGCCCCCACGGTCGTCCAGCGTCAGCCCGTGAAGGAGCCGATGCTGACCGGCATCAAGGCGATCGACGCGATGACGGCGATCGGCCGCGGACAACGTCAGCTCGTCATCGGTGACCGCCAGACCGGCAAGACCGCCGTGTGTCTGGACACGATCTTGAACCAGCGCGAGAACTGGAAGTCAGGAGACCCGAGCAAGCAGGTTCGCTGCATATACGTGGCGATCGGGCAGAAGGGTTCGACCATCGCGTCCGTCAAGGGAGCACTCGAGGAATACGGCGCGATGGAGTACACGACCATCGTGGCCGCACCCGCATCAGACCCCGCGGGCTTCAAGTACCTGGCCCCGTACACCGGATCGGCCATCGGCCAGCACTGGATGTACGGCGGCAAGCACGTGCTGATCGTCTTCGACGATCTGTCCAAGCAGGCGGAGGCGTACCGCGCCGTGTCCTTGCTCTTGCGTCGTCCCCCCGGCCGCGAGGCCTACCCCGGTGACGTCTTCTACCTGCACAGCCGCCTCTTGGAGCGCTGCGCGAAGCTCTCCGACGAAATGGGCGGTGGCTCGATGACGGGTCTGCCGATCATCGAGACCAAGGCGAACGACGTCTCGGCGTTTATTCCCACCAACGTCATTTCCATCACCGACGGCCAGTGCTTCCTAGAGTCCGATCTGTTCAACTCCGGTGTGCGCCCCGCCATCAACGTCGGCATCTCCGTTTCCCGTGTGGGTGGTTCGGCGCAGCCGAAGGCCATGAAGAAGGTGGCCGGCCAGTTGCGGTTGAACCTCGCACAGTTCCGCGAGCTAGAGGCGTTCGCCGCCTTCGGCTCGGACCTCGACGCCGCGTCGAAAGCACAGCTCGAGCGCGGTTCTCGCCTCGTCGAACTGCTCAAGCAGGCGCAGTACGAGCCGCAGGCCATGGAGCGCGAGGTCGTCTCTGTGTGGGCGGGAACGACGGGCAGGTTGGACGACGTCCCGGTTGAGGACATCCGTCGCTTCGATGCCGAGTTCTTGGACTACGTCGAGCGCAACAAGGCGGAAATTCTCGACGCCATTCGCAGCACCTCGGACTTGTCGGACGACACCGTCAGCGTGCTGGAAACCACCATCGAGGAATTCAAGCGTCAGTTCTCGACCTCGTCTGGCCAGTTGCTGGTCAACGACGAGCCGGTAGAGGCCATTGAGGACGAAGACATCGATCCAACGCAGATCACTCGGTCGGTGCGGGGCTAGTTCATGGGTGCACAGCTGAGGGTCTTCCGACGACGGATCCGTTCCGTCCAGGCGACCAAGAAGATCACGAAGGCGATGGAGTTGATCGCGTCATCTCGAATCGTCAAAGCGCAACAGCGCTTGGACGCGTCGATGCCGTACTTGACCCAACTCGTCGACGCGGTTTCCGCAGCTGCCTCGCACGCATCGGACGTCTCCAAGCATCCCTTGACGGCCAAGGCGGACAAGCAAGAGCGGGCCGCCGTACTCATCATCACCGCCGATCGAGGTCTCGCTGGCGCTTACTCGACCAACAGCATTAAGGAAGGCGAAGCCCTCACCCGAAACTTGAACGACAAGGGCATGACGGTCCTGCCGTTCGTCGTCGGTCGAAAGGGCGTGTCGTACTACCGCTTCCGCGGTCGGGAGATGGGCGGTGAGTACACCGGATTCACCGATCAGCCCAGTTATGCGGACGCCAAACGCATCGGAGAGGACCTGCTGGCTGCCTTCCACGGCGATGAAAACCAGGAGGGGGGAGTCGACGAGATCCACGTCGTGTACACCCACTTCATCAACATGGGTACCCAAGAGACTCGCGTGCGCCGGATCCTCCCACTGGAGGTCGTGGATGAGGTCATCGAGCCGAACGAGTCCGGGATGCCCTTCCCGCTGTACGAGTTCGAACCCAGCCCGGAGGGTGTCCTCGACGCGCTCCTTCCCCGGTACATCGAGCAGATGGTGTACCTGTCCCTGTTGACGTCGGCAGCCTCCGAGCACGCCGCACGTCGACGAGCCATGAAGTCTGCGACGGATAACGCTGAGGAGCTCATCCGCTCCTTGACCCGTCAGGCCAACCAGGCCCGTCAGGCGGAGATCACCCAGGAAATCAGCGAGATCGTCGGCGGCGCCGACGCCCTCTCGGCGTAAGACCAACGAATACGAAAGCGAAGGAAGAGGAACGAGATGACCGCAACGACTGAGACCACCACCGGCGTCGGGCGCGTTGCCCGCGTAACAGGCCCGGTCGTCGACGTGGAGTTCCCCGTCGAGGCGATGCCCGAGTTGTACAACGCACTGACCGTCGATGTGTCCTTCGACAGCGGTGACGAGGGTGGCGGGGCTCAGACCCTGACCCTCGAGGTCGCGCAGCACATCGGTGACAACATGGTGCGAGCCATCTCGATGCAGCCGACCGACGGTCTCGTCCGGGGTGCCCCCGTGCAGGACACCGGCGATGCCATCACTGTCCCCGTTGGTGACGTCACCAAGGGCCACGTCTGGAACACCCTGGGCGTGCCGCTCGATGTGGATGCGGCCAGTCTCGACATCAGCGAGCGCTGGAGCATCCACCGCCAGGCACCCGCCTTCGATCAGCTGGAGTCGAAGACCGAGGTCTTCACCACCGGCATCAAGGTCATCGACCTGCTCACCCCGTACGTCAAGGGCGGAAAGATCGGTCTGTTCGGTGGTGCCGGTGTCGGCAAGACCGTGCTCATCCAGGAGATGATCTACCGCGTCGCAGAGAACTTCGGCGGCGTGTCGGTGTTCGCCGGTGTGGGCGAGCGCACCCGTGAGGGCAACGACCTCTTCT
>RGQW01000087.1 GCA_010029945.1 Actinomycetota bacterium
GGGACTGGTCCGAAGCGGCTTCGGGGAGTTCCGGCGAATCATCATCAGGCGCACCTGCGTCCGCATTCCCGCTGTCCGCCTGATCGGTGTCGGCCTGATTCGTGTCCGCCTTATCAGTGTTGACTTGATCCGTGTCGGCCTGATCCGAGTCAGTCTCACCCGCGTCCTGGGCTTCGCGGGCGGCGAGGGCTCGAGCAGCGACTTCGGCGGGGTCAACAGCTCCGGCCGGACGTCGTGAACGCGGAGCCGGCTCGTGGGCATGCGTCAACGAGACCTTGACGCCTCGTCCAGCACACACCTCACAGGTCTCCGAGAAGGACTCCAGTAGGCCGGATCCGATGCGCTTGCGCGTCATCTGCACCAACCCCAGGGTCGTCACCTCCGCCACCTGGTGCTTGGTTCGATCCCTGCCGAGGCATTCGACCAGGCGTCGCAGGACCAGATCGCGGTTGCTTTCCAACACCATGTCGATGAAGTCGACGACGATGATGCCGCCGATGTCGCGTAGGCGCAGTTGTCGGACTATCTCCTCAGCCGCTTCGAGATTGTTCTTGGTGACCGTCTGCTCGAGATTGCCTCCCGACCCGGTGAACTTCCCGGTGTTCACGTCGACGACCGTCATCGCCTCGGTTCGGTCGATCACCAGCGATCCACCCGACGGGAGCCAGACCTTGCGATCCAAGGCCTTCATCAACTGCTCGTCGACCCGGTAGTGGGCGAAGATGTCCTCCGATTCGACCCAATGGTCCACGCGGTCCAGCAGATCCGGCGCGACGGCCGAGATGTATGCGTCGACGGTCCGCCATGCGCTATCGCCGGAGACGACCAACTTCGCGACGTCCTCATTGAACATGTCCCGGACAACCTTGATGGCCAGGTCGGGTTCGCTGTAGAGGAGTTCGGGTGGCGTCGCCGACGTGGTTGCGTCCGTGATGTCCGTCCACAGCGCTTGCAAGCGTTCGACGTCGGCTTCCAGCGCATCCTCAGACGCGCCTTCGGCGGCCGTACGGACGATCACGCCGGCGTCCTCGGGCATCACCCGCTTGAGAATGGACTTCAACCGACTGCGCTCGTTGTCAGGCAGCTTGCGACTGATGCCCGTCATCGACCCGCTGGGGACATACACCAGGAATCGACCCGGCAGGGAAATCTGGCTCGTCAGCCGAGCTCCCTTCTGTCCGACCGGATCCTTGGTGATCTGCACCAAAACTGGGTCGCCGGACTTCAGGGCGAACTCGATGCGCTTGGGCTGACCCTCCAGGCCGACGGCATCCCAGTTCACTTCGCCCGCATACAGAACCGCGTTTCGGCCTCGCCCGATGTCTACAAATGCCGCTTCCATACTCGGCAGAACGTTCTGCACCCGCCCGAGATACACGTTGCCAACCATGGAGGCGGACGCACCTTTGGTGACGTAGTGCTCAACAAGGACACCGTCCTCAAGAACGGCTATCTGGATCCGGTCTTCGGCCTGGCGGACGACCATGACGCGCTCGACCGATTCGCGTCGAGCGAGGAACTCCGCCTCGTTCAAAATCGGTGCTCGTCGGCGCCCGGCTTCCCGGCCTTCGCGTCGGCGCTGCTTCTTGGCTTCTAGTCGCGTCGATCCGCGAGTGTTCTCAGAGTCTCGATTGCGCGGCTCACGAACTTTGACGACGGTGTTCGGTGGATCGTCGGGTGAGAGTTCGTCATCCGGTGAGGAATCCGAGCGGCGGCGGCGGCGCCGGCGGCGTCGGGATGTGGATCCGCCGGTGGACGAGTCATCCGCGTCCGAATCATCGTCGTTCGCGTCGACCGAATCGTCGTCGTCCTCACCATCGGTCTTGTCGTCGTCGGCGTCACCGGCATCGCCGGATCCGGACTTACGTCGACGTCCGCGCCCACCACGTCGACGGCGCTTACGGCCGGTTGACTCGTCATCGTCGTCCGCCCCACCGTCTGCCGAGGCATCACCGGTCGATGCGTCGTCGGATTCGTCTCCAGCGCCAGCATCCTCGTCTGCCGACTCCTTGGCGGCTTTCTTGGTCGTCTTCTTGGTGGATTTCTTGGCGGTTTTCTTCGTGGCCTTCTTCGGGGTCTTGTCCGTTGCGTCGGATTCGTCGCTCGCCGCGTTGTCGGACGAATTATCAGACGCCTCGTCGCCGGTCGCATCGCTCGACTTCTTGGTCGACTTCTTGACGGTCTTTTTCGTCGATTTCTTGGTCGACTTCTTGGCGGTCTTTTTCGCAGGTTCTTTGTCGTCGCCCGAGGCCGGTGTCTCGTCCTGACCGCTACGTGGTTCCGGTGGAGCCGTCGATCGGGTTGCCCGGCGTCGCGCCGGCTTCTTGGCGTCGTCTGCCGGTACCGCGGCTGCTTGGAACAGCGGTGAAGCACCGGTGGCGGGCGGGGAGCCGTTTGCTGCTGATTCGTTCGTGGATGTTTCGTTCTTGTCGACCATCGGGCCGTTCTCCTTCGGGGCCCACCTGCGTGTCACTGACGCGGGGGCCGTTCCATGGCAAGCCTTGTCGGTGCGTTCGGGTTCGCGCGCCGTGCGCTGCGTGGACCTTCCCGCCGATCGACGTGTGGTTAGCCCCTACGGTCCGGGGCGAATGGGTCACCCACGGTGCAGGTCGCTTCGTCGAGGGGCCCCTGAGCCAGCCGGGTTACCCGAGGGGGAACAGGCGGCTCAAGGTCGGCCACTCGCCGCAGCGCGGCTAGTACGTCGTCGGGTCGAACCGTCACCGTGACGTGCCGGACGACCGAGTGGAGTATGACACATGGCGCCGGGGAGGCGGGGTCGACCTGAAGGTGGGCCACCGGTTCCCGGGCGTCGAAGGTGCGCAGTCCGGACTTGGCCATTCGCTGCACCTCGATGCGATCGGCCGCCCAGAACGCGTCCCGGGCCGCCTGGGCCACCGGGAGTTCCACGTCCACCAGCTCGATGCGCCAATGACTTGCTTCGAGTCGCTGGGCGAAGTCCGATGTGTGGGCTTCGACGGCATCGACCACGTCCAGGCCGGGTGGCAGAGCGGAATCGAGGGCTGCGCGGACGTCTTCGGGATCCCACGCAGCGGTCAAGCCGATTTCCGCGTACTCGGCCTCGCTGGCCGCCCCCGTGGGTGCAGAGTTCGCGTACGAGATTTTCGGGTGCGGGCTGAACCCCGCACTGAACGCGATCGGCAGGCCGGCCCGGCGAATGCCTCGCTCAAGAGCCCGCTGAAAATCCCGATGACTGGAGAACCGCAGCCGACCGCGACGCGCGTACCTGATGCGAACACGCTGGACGACCGGCGCGACATCCCGATCGGGAGGACGCCGATTACCCACCGTTGGTCTTCGGCGCGTCTTGCGTTGTCGTGGATCGCGTTGCTTCGGATTGCATTGCTTCGGAATGCTTTGTCGTGGCGAGCGGCGCCGCGCAGGACGGGACACCTATGCCCGGCATCGGTAGTTCAGTGACACCCGTGGGCCCGACTTGGATGTGAGTATCCATCTGATCGCAGACGCCGCAGTCGAAACACGGAGTCCACCGGCAGTCGTCGACGGCGATCTCTTCCAGCGCGTCTTGCCAGTCATCCCAAAGCCAGTCACTGTCCAACCCGGAATCAAGGTGCTCCCACGGCAGCACCTCGGTCCGATCGCGCTGACGCGTGGTGAACCAGTCGACGTCGACCCCCTCGTCGGTCAGCGCGGACTGCGCGCACTCCATCCAGCGATCGAAAGAGAAGTGCTCGCTCCATCCGTCGAATCGGGCGCCGGCCCGCCACGCGTGCTCGATCACTCGGCCCACGCGTCGATCCCCGCGCGAGAGCAAACCTTCCACGATTCCTGGCTTACCGTCGTGATAGCGAAGCCCAATAGCTTTGCCGTATTCACGGTCGGAGCGAATCGCATCCTTCAATTTCGCCAACCGAGCATCGGTGCTCTCGTGATCGAGTTGCGATGCCCACTGGAACGGTGTGTGCGGCTTGGGTACGAAACCACCGATGCTCACCGTGCACTTGATGTCGCGTCGACCGGACGCCTCCCGACCGGCTTTGATGACTTCCTTCGCCATGGAGGCGATCTGCAGAACATCGTCATCGGTTTCTGTCGGTAACCCACACATGAAGTACAACTTCACGTGACGCCAACCCGCCGCGTAGGCAGTGGTGACCGTGCGAATGAGGTCTTCCTCGGTTACCTGCTTGTTGATGACCCGGCGCATGCGCTCGCTGCCGCCCTCGGGAGCGAACGTCAGTCCGCTGCGACGTCCGTTGCGGGACAGCTCGTTGGCGAGGTCCACGTTGAACGCGTCGACCCGCGTACTCGGCAAGGACAGGGAGGTTTGAGAGTCCTCGTATCGGTCAGCGAGGTTGCGCGCGATGTCGGCGATCTCCGAGTGATCCGCACTCGACAGCGACAACAGGCCAACCTCCTCGAAGCCGGTGGCCTTCAGGCCGCCTTCGACGATCTCCGCGACCCCGGTGATGGAGCGCTCGCGCACGGGCCGGGTGATCATGCCGGCTTGGCAGAACCGGCACCCGCGGGTGCACCCCCGAAAGATCTCGACACTCATGCGCTCGTGCACCGTTTCGGCGAGCGGCACGAGCGGCGCCTTCGGGTACGACCATTCGTCCAGATCCATCAGCGTGTGCTTGCTGACCCGCCACGGGACGTCCGAGCGATTCGGCGCCACCCGCTGGATGCGCCCATCCGGTAAGTACTGCACGTCGTAGAAGTGGGGAACGTAGATCGATCCCGTCCGCGCCAGTCGAAGCAGCAGCTCTTCGCGACCACCTGGTCGCCCCTGACGCTTCCACTCGGCGATGATGCCGGTGATCAGCAGGACGGCCTCCTCACCATCACCAAGGACGGCGGCGTCAAGGAAATCAGCGATGGGCTCCGGGTTGAAGGCCGCATGCCCGCCGGCGATGACGAGCGGCTCGTCACCGACTCGATCTGCCGCGTGCACAGGAATTCCGGCGAGATCGAGTGCGTTGAGCATGTTCGTGTATCCGAGCTCGGTCGCAAACGACAACCCGAGAACATCGAAATCCCCCACCGCCCGGTGACCATCGACGGTGAATTGCGGAACACCGTGTTCTCGCATCAGTTCCTCGAGATCGGGCCACACCGCGTAGGTGCGCTCGGCGAGAACATCTTCGCGACCGTTGAGAACCTCATAGAGGATCTGCACTCCCTGATTGGGGGCGCCGACCTCGTAAGCATCGGGATACATCAGCGCCCACCGCACCGAGGCGTCTTCCCAGTCCTTGACGACTGAGTTCACCTCGCCACCGACGTACTGGATCGGCTTGCTGATGCGCGCCAGCAGAGGTTCGAGGCGATCGAAGTGGCTTGCCCCGACATCACGCCCGGCGCGAAGCGATGCTCGAGCATTTAGACGCTCGGAAACTGTGGCGCTCATGCGCTCCAGGGTAGCGACCCCGAGAGCGCTAGACCTCGGAACGCTGAACCGCGAGCGAATGCAGGCGCACCGTTTGCAGCAGGCCGAGCGCGATCCACGTCGCCATCATCGAGGTGCCACCGGCGGAGACGAAGGGCAACGGGATTCCTGTGATGGGCATGATCCCCAAGGTCATGCCGATGTTCTCGAACATCTGGAACGCCAGCCACGCGGCCACACCTGTGGCGACGAGCCGGCCGTAGAGGTCATCGGCTTTCCACGCGATCAGCACTGCTCGCCACAAGATGATGGCCATCAACGCAATCAGCAGTGCGGAGCCGAGGAACCCGAGCTCCTCCCCCGCCACCGTGAAGATGAAGTCGCTTTCGTTGACCGGAACGAAGTTTCCTTGTGTTTGAGGACCCTCGAACAGTCCGTAGCCGTCGAGCCCTCCACCGCCGATCGCGATGCGCGCCTGGTTGGCGTTGTAGGCGCTGGCGCTGACATCTTCATCAGGGTTGATGAACGACGTCAGGCGGTCCACTTGGTATTCCTGCAACAGGCCGAGTTGGATCGACGCCAGCACTCCGAGAATTGCGGCCCCGATCAAGCCAACGAGCCACCTCGTGCGCACGCCGGACACCGCCACGATCGACAGGGATACGGCGGCAAGGATCAATACCGTCCCGGTGTCGTTCTGCACGAGGATGATCGCCGTCGGAATCGCCGCGACCGTAAGAGCCAGCAGCACGTCTTGGGCTGACGGCTCCTCTTCTCGGTCGCGCCGCTCGGACAGCAGTGCCGCCATCATCAAGATCACCGTGATCTTCGCGAACTCCGACGGCTGGATCGTCAAGCCGAGCGGGACATCGATCCAGGCTCGGGCCCCCGCAATGGTCACGCCGAGGCCGGGAACGAACGGGACAAGCAAGAGAACCATCGACGCGACGTACACCACGGGCGTATAGGCCCGAAGCAGTCGGTAGTTGATGCGGGAGGCGATGAATCCGAGAACCAAAGCGACGCCGATGTTGATCAAGTGTCGCTTCAGATACGACTGTGGGTCACTCTCCGAAGCGAGATCGGCTCGACTCGCGGACCAGACCAGCAGCGAGCCCATCAGGGACAACGCGAACGCCGCGATCAGCAAGATCCAATCGAGGTCGCGCCAGTAACCGCCGCCGCGATCGCGCTGCGGCGCTACCGCTGCGTCCGAGGCCTGCGTTGGGAAGAGATTCGCCACCGCTACCCACCACCCTCATCGCCGCGAGCCGTCAGCGTTTCACGCGCCTCGGGTAGGCCGGAATCCTTCCCGAGCGGCAGGACGGGCGTTCCATCGTTTCGAATGACCGGCAGGTCCGAGCTTGGCTTGCCATCCACGAGCACACTGCGCCGAGGGTTCACGTCTTGACCGTCGACTCCAAACAATGCTTCGTAAATCTTCCGCACACTCGGACCGGAGGTCTTGGACCCCAACCCGCCCTGGGTCACCATCATGACCACGGCGTATTGCGGGTCATCGGCCGGCGCGTACGAGGCGAACCACGACGTTGAAACCTTGTCTCCGGTCACCTGCGCAGAACCGGTTTTCGAGGCCACGGGAATCTGATCGAGGGGGAAGCCCGAGAACGGGTCGCGACCCGAGCCGTTGGTCGTGACTCCGGGCAACGTGCGCTGCAGAAAGCGGATCGATTGCCGGGCGCGACTTCCGGTGATCTCGTTGGAGACGATCGGTGGAATCTCTTGGATCTCGCTGCCGTCGGCGGACATGATCGCTTTGACCATTCGTGGCTCGTAGACGGTGCCTCCATTGGCGATCGCCGCGTAAACCATCGCCATCTGCAGGGGTGTCACAGCCGTGTCGCCCTGACCGATCGAGGCGTTCAACGCGTCACCTTCACGCCATCGGAAACCGTCCGC
>RGQW01000088.1 GCA_010029945.1 Actinomycetota bacterium
GCGAGAACTCCGCGCTCGTACCGTGGCGGGAGAGGAGTGAATGCTTCACGCCGGGCGTCAAGCTCCGCCGGATCGACGAGAACGTCCAGCGTCCTGTTCGGGATATCGATCGCGATGCGGTCACCGTCACGCAGCAGCCCGATGGGGCCACCGTCGACGGCCTCCGGGGAGACGTGACCGACACATAAACCCGTCGTGCCACCGGAGAAGCGCCCATCGGTGATCAACAGCACGTCCTTACCCAAGCCCGCACCCTTGATAGCTCCAGTGATCATCAACATCTCGCGCATACCCGGACCACCCTTGGGGCCTTCGTATCGAATGACGACAACGTCACCAGCCTGGATGGTGCCGTCCTCGAGCGCATCCATGGCTGCCTGCTCACGATCGAACACGCGCGCCACTCCCTCGAAGACCTCCACGGGAACACCCGCGTTCTTCACCACTGCCCCTTCGGGAGCGAGCGACCCGCCGAGGATCGTGATCCCCCCGGTAGACCCGAGCGGTGACGAGATCTGTCGAACGACGGTGCCGTCGGGTTCGGGAATCTCAATGTCCGCAAGGTTCTCGGCCATCGTCCGGCCGGTCACCGTCAGACAATCACCGTGCAGCAAGCCCGCTTCCAGGAGGGCCTTCAGCACAACGGGAACACCCCCGACCTTGTCGAGGTCGAACATCAAGTACTCACCGAACGGCTTGAGATCCGCGACGTGCGGCACGCGGGCTCCGATCCGGTGGAAATCGTCCATTCCCACATCGACCGCGACTTCGTGCGCGATCGCTGGGAGGTGCAGGACAGCATTCGTCGAGCCACCGAGTGCCATCACGATGGCTATCGCGTTCTCCAGGGACTGCTTGGTGATGATGTCTCGTGCGGTGATGTCTTGTCGCAACATCTCGATAACCGCTTCACCGCTGCGCCGCGCCAAGGTGTCCCGTCGCGAATCGACCGCGGGTGGTGACGATGAACCAGGAAGTGCCAGGCCCATCGCTTCAGCCGCGCTTGCCATCGTGTTGGCGGTGTACATGCCGCCGCACGTGCCCGCGCTCGGACATACCGCTCGCTCGATTCGATCGACGTCTTCATCGTTCATCAAGCCGCGAGCGCGAGCACCGACGGCCTCGAAAGCTGTCACGATGTTGACGGTCTCTTCGGTGCCGTCGGTCAGACGCACGTATCCGGGAAGTAGCGAGCCCGCGTACAAGAGCACGGATGCGATATCGAGTCGGCCGGCCGCCATCATCATGGCCGGAATGGACTTATCGCATCCCGCCAGCGTGACCATCCCATCGAGGCGTTCGGCCTGAACGACGGTTTCTACCGAATCTGCGATCACCTCTCGACTCACAAGCGAGAAGTGCATTCCCTCATGACCCATCGAGATCACGTCCGACACCGTGATCGTCCCGAAC
Source organism: Actinomycetota bacterium (assembly GCA_010029945.1). Lineage (GTDB taxonomy): Bacteria > Actinomycetota > Actinomycetes > S36-B12 > S36-B12 > S36-B12. Next base: position 1,414 of record RGQW01000088.1, read on the forward strand.
TCCATCGGGAAGCCACCCCCGGCTTCGACGCCTTGCGCAACCGACACGGCAACATCGCGCAACGACATATTGCAGGGCGTGATGCGGTTGTAGCTGTTGGCGATTCCGATCTGAGGCTTGGTGAAGTCGTCGTCGTCCATCCCCAGCGCACGCAGCATTCCCCGGTTCGGTGCTCGGTCGGGTCCGTCGGTCACCAGAAAGCTGCGGGGTTTCATACGCGCGGGAGAGGTCATCCTCGTAGTCTAGGAAGGGACATCATCGGGGGCACTGCCATCAGCGAGGAAAGGGTAGGAACGTCCACGTGTCATTCCAGACATTAATCACCGCATCCGAACTTGATCACCTGTGTCGCACCGAGACCGACGTGGTCATCCTCGATGCCAGGTTCCATCTCGACAACGAGGACTGGGGGGATCGGGCATTTGCCGAGTCACATATTCCCGGAGCCCAGCGAGCCAGCCTGGCGACCGACCTCAGCGGTCCGATCATCGAGGGCGTTACCGGCCGTCGACCTTTTCCCGCGTCTGCAGACTTCGAGCGCACTGTTCGATCCTGGGGCGTCGGACCGTCAACTCAGGTAGTCGTCTACGACGCCGATCGCGGGTTGATGGCGGCATCTCGTGTGTGGCTGATGATGCGTTGGATCGGTCACGACGCGGTGGCTGTTCTCGATGGTGGCCTGCCGGCCTGGGAAAGTGCCGGCTATCCGATGACGGCTGAGGCGACCTCACCCCCCGCACCGGAGCAGACCTTTGTCGCGTCGGTGCGTCCTCATCTGCTGGCCGAGGTCGACGAGGTCGACCGCGTTCGCGTCGATACGCCCACACGCGTCTTCGACTCTCGAGGACCGGAGGGCTACCACGGGCAAGGCAAGTACTACGACCCCGTCCGCGGACATATCAAGGGAGCCGGCCTCGCCGATCGAGCCGAGACACTCGACGACGACGGCACTTTCAAGAGCCCCGAGGATCTGCGAGTCCACTACGACGCCCTCCGCAACGGTCAGGACGCAGGCGAGATCATCTTCTACTGCGGTTCCGGGGTCACGGCCGCTCAAAACGTCCTCGCCATGGAGCACGCAGGATTGCCGGGAGCCCGCATGTACGTCGGATCGTGGAGTGAATGGATTGTCGACCCGGACCGTGAGGTGGAGTTGTGAGCCGTCCCTATCGTTTCGCTCTCATCGGCTGTGGCTTCTTCGCTCAAAACCACCTGCAGGCGTGGGCCGAGATGCCCGACGTCGAACTCGTTGCCACCTGCGACATCAACCCCGACAGCGCCGCCGCCGCGGCCGAAACGTTCGGCGGTACCCCGTACACCGATGCCGCTGAACTATTCGCCACGGAAGAGCTCGACTTCGTCGATATCGCTACCACCCCGCCGACGCACCGCACGATGGTCGAGCTCGCCGCACAGCACAAAGTGGCCGCCATTTGCCAAAAGCCACTCGCTTGGGACATGGATGATGCCCAGGCCATGGTTCGCGCCATGGCCGATGCGGATCTACCGTTCATGGTTCACGAGAATTTCCGATTCCAATATCCGATGCGCAAGGTCAAAGAGGTGCTCGATAGCGGGGTCATCGGTCGACCGTTCTTCGGCCGAATCAGTTTTCGCACCGCACACGACGTTTACTCCGCGCAGCCATGGTGCATGGATGCCGAACGCATGATCATCGCGGACGTGTCGGTCCATCAGTTCGACCTCACTCGCTTCTTCCTCGGCGAGCCCGATCGCCTGTTCACCGAAGCCATCAGGGTCAACCCGAAGATCAAGGGCGAGGACGTGGCCACCATCGTTCTCGGCCTTCCCGGCGCCACGTGCATCGTCGATACGAGCTACGAATCCTCCTCCGATCACAGCACGTACCCGCAAACGTTCGTGACGATCGAAGGCACCGACGGGACCGTCACCCTGGGTCCGGACTACCACCTGCAGGTGGTCTCCCCCGCTGGAGTCCACGAAGAACAGCTCGTCATCCCCGAGCATTCGTGGGCATCCGAGCCGTGGAACTGCATTCAAGACAGCGTGGTGAACGTTCAGCACCACTGGATCCACTGCCTGGAAACCGGCCAGACCCCCGAAACCAGCGGTGCCGACACCCTTCGGGTTCTCGACCTCACCCTCGGCGCATACCAGTCCCTCGACACCGGGGAGCCGTACCGGGTCGGAAGCATGCTGTGACACCACCGCAGACCGTTCGAGTCGGCGACGTCACCGTCACCATCGACGGGGCCGATCTGCGCGACATTCGTTGGCAGGGCCACGAAGCGATCCGGCGCATCTATCCGGTCTTTCAGGACCGCAACTGGACGAATCGACTCTTCTCCATCGGTGGAACCGAGCTCACCGAGAGCGACGGCGCGATTGAGTTCACCGCCCACGGCACCGGCTCGTTCGACGCCGAACCCCTCGAATGGACCGTGGTGGCACGAATCACCGATCAGGCAGTCTCCTATCGATTCCACGCCCACACTCGGGCCCCCTTCTGGCGAAATCGACTGGGCATGTGCGTCTTGCACCCAATGCTCGCGGCAGGCTCCGCCGTTGTTGTTGAACACACGAATGGCCAGACGACCAACGCGCACCTACCCACACAAATCTCCGCGCACCAACCCTTCGTGGACATGCGATCCATCACCCACGAACTCCCCGGTGGAAGCCATGCGCGCGTTCGCTTCGATGGCGAAGTCTTCGAGATGGAAGATCACCGCAATTGGACCGATGCATCTTTCAAGACCTACTGCACACCGATTTCATTACCCTTCCCCGTCGAGGTCGTTCCCGGTCAGGACATCGACCAGGAAGTCGCGGTCGACTTCGACGCCGGTCCACAATCATCGGAGCCTGCTACCCCCCTTGCTAATGACGTCATCGAGATCCGACGAACCGGAGAGGTCACGGATCTTCCGCGCCTTGGGTTGTCTTGGACGACCGACTCCCCACCGATCACCGACGCCGACCTCGCGGCCCTCGCGTCATTGGGGCTCGACCACCTGCGCGTTGCCGTTTCCGCGTCGGATACCGCAGCGTCGGCGCACCTGGTCGAGGCGGCATCGATCGCAGACCGCATCGGTGCACGGCTGCGCATCGCCTCGGTGAGCGGTGAACCAGAGGAACTGGCCACCTTCGCGGCACTCCCCGCAGACGTGATTGGCGCCATCGACTGCTGGTACGTCTTCAGTGAGCAGGACAAGGTGACGCCCAACGACTGGGCCCCACGCGCACGACAAGCCCTCGGCGAGCGGTACTCCGACGTGGCCCTCGGTGGCGGGACGGATCTGTATTTCACCGAACTCAACCGCGAGCCCCCCGATCCAGCGATGTTCGACGTTCTTAACTTCTCGATGAATCCGCAGGTCCATGCATTCGACACCCGCACGCTCATCCAGAACGCCGTGACCCAGTCCGTCGTCGCCGCCAACGCACCCCGACTTACCCGAGCGACACCGGTGTCGGTGTCACCCATTTCGCTGCGCCCCCGGTTCAACCCGAATGCCACCGAACCCGCTCTCGACGTGAGCAACACGCCCCTGCCGAGCAATGTCGACGCCCGTCAGATGACCTACGTCGCGGCACACTGGACCGCAATGAGCATCAAATACCTCGCTCAGGCTGGATCCATCAACCACGCCACGTACTTCGAAGCCGTTGGGTGGAAGGGAATCATCGAAAGTGCCGCGGGTTCATCGGATCCGGTGAACTTTCCCTCCACTCCCGGTCAGCGGTTCCCGGTCTGGGATGTCTTCGCCGGCCTTGCCGGGATGACGCGCGCACACACCGCCCAATCCTCCGCACCCGAGGAGGCAGACGCACTAATCGTGGACGACGGGGGCAATGAGCGAGCGTTCGTCGTCAATTGGAGCGAAGAACCCCGCGTGGTTCGCATCGACGACAATCCACCCACCACGATTCCCCCGACCGCGATGGTGATCCTCGATCTCCCACACACCAACTGAAAGGCCCACGATGAAGCCCGCGCCCTCCCTTCCTGCCACCGCCGACCTCTTTCGCATGGACGGCATGCGCATTCTGTTGACCGGGGCCGGTGGCGCCATCGGAACGGTGCTCGCACGGGCCTTCGCCGATCTCGGAGCCACCGTGGCGTTGCACGACATCTCTGAAACCAAGGTCGCTGCCTTGGCCGCCGAGATCAACGACGGTGGTGGCTCGGCGTTAACGTTCGCCGCGGACATTGCCGAGCCGGATCAATGCACGGGGCTCATTGAGGCGGCAGCGGCTTCCATGGGAGGCCTCGACGTTCTCGTCAACGGGGCCGGGATCAATCGCCGCAAGCCCATCGTCGAGGTGACGGTCGACGACTTCGATGCGATTACCGCGGTCAATATGCGGGCGGTCTACCTGCTGAGCCAAGCCGCACACCCGCATCTCGCCGCATCCCCGAACGGAGCGATCGTCAATCTTTCCTCCCTCAGCGCGCGCTACAGCTTCAACACCATCTCCGTCTATGCCGCGACCAAGGCCGCCGTGTCGGGCATGACACGCAGCTTTGCTCGCGAGTGGGTAGCCGACGGAATTCGCGTGAACTGCATCGAGCCGGCCGTCGTGCAAACCGAGTTCACCAAACCGCTCTGGGGAGAAGAGCACCGTGCCCGGTGGTTCGCCGACACCACGCCGATAGGGCGGCTGGCTCAGGCAGATGAATTGGTCGGTGCGGTCGTCTTCCTGGCAACACCCGCATCGAGCTACATCACCGGTCAATCCATCGTGGTCGAGGGTGGAATCCTCTCCGGTGGTGATTGGGACTCCTACGCCGACGCAACTTCCTGACGCTGTTCACCCAGGCCGGTGATTCCCAGCGTCATCACGTCTCCGGGAGACAGATAGCCCGGTTCGGCCATTCCCATCGCAACCCCGGGTGGAGTCCCCGTGTTCACCAGATCGCCCGGTTCGAGCACCATGAACTGACTGACGTGATGGATGACCGTCGCGATGTCGAAGATCATGTCGTGAGTCGATCCTGTCTGGCGCCGTTCCCCGTTCACGTCGAGCCACAGATCGAGTCCACCGTCGAGATCGACCTCGTCGGTGGTCGCCAGATACGGGCCGCACGGGTTGAAGGTCTCGCACGACTTGCCCTTGATCCACTGACCGCCGCCGCGCTCGAGTTGGAACGTTCGCTCGGACACGTCGTTCGCAATAGTGAAACCAGCGAGGTGGTCCATTGCCTGCTCGGGCGAGTCGAGGTATCGACACTGGCGTCCGATCACCACCGCCAATTCCACTTCGTAGTCAACCGTGGTGGCTCCGCGGGGAGTCAGAACATCGTCATACGGTCCGACCAGGCAGTTGGGTGCCTTGGTAAAGAGAATCGGCTCCTCGGGGACCTTCATGCTGGACTCGTTCGCGTGGTCGACGTAGTTCAGGCCGACACACAAGATCAGGCTCGGCTTGGCGATCGGCGCGCCGATCCGGCCTTCCACCGCCGGGAGCCCGGATAGATCACTCGATCGCAAACGCTCGATACCGTCACCAGCGAAGAATTCGGGCGTGAAGTCAGGCACCACACTCGACACGTCTCGATGAACCCCGTCCCGACCAAGGACCGCCGGTACTTCGCGACCGCGCTCACCGATTCTCGCCAGCTTCATTCCGATTCCTTTTGTTGTTGTGCGGTGGATGGACGTCGACTTTCCCGACCGTGCAGGGACTATCCGGTCACCGCACCGTTCGATGCACTGGCAACCAGCTTGGCGTACTTGGCGAGAACTCCGCGCTCGTACCGTGGCGGGAGAGGAGTGAATGCTTCACGCCGGGCGTC
>RGQW01000089.1 GCA_010029945.1 Actinomycetota bacterium
TTCGAGTTCCTAACCGGCGGAGATTGCGCGTCGGCTGCCATTCAATACTCCGTCTTGCCATCGAGCTTTTCCCTGGGGAACGTCTCAACGGGGGTCGACCAAACCCGCATGGTGATCGATGGCATCACCGAGCGGCTCTTGGCGATGGACCCGTCTGAGCGTCCCCGGTTCTACCTATTCGGAGAATCCCTGGGATCGCAGGTGAGCGAAGGGATGTTCGAGGGGACGTGGACCTACGGGCCGCCGGGCGCGAAGGTCGATTACGCGCTGTGGATCGGAACACCGTCGGCGACCAAGTGGCGCAAGCAGTTGTGGGGCGAGCGTTCGATCACTGAGGTCCCCGACGTGGGTCCGGACGGCATCTACCTTCCGCGGACCATTCGCGACTGGCTGAATCTCTCTGAGGACGAGCGGACGCAGGTCCGGTACCTGCTTCTGCAAAACGGGGACGACCCCATCCCAAAGTTCGGCAGCCAACTCTTGTGGCGTCGGCCCGACTGGTTGGGACCAGAGCGCCCCGTCGGTTCTCCGCAACACACGCACTGGGTTCCCGGCGCGACGTTCTTGATGACGTTCATCGACATGCTCAACGCGCTCACGCCCGTTCCCGGTGTGTTTGCTCAAGGTGGCCACGACTATCGCGAGATTCTTCCCAGCGCGCTCAGCCAGACCTGGCGACTTCCGGCATCCGATGAGCAGATGGATGCGATGAACCGGGTGATGCGCGAGCGGGAACTCGCCTGGGAGTTGTATCGGGCGTGGTCGGCGGCTTCGGCCGAAGAGCCCGGCAAGCAGGCTGAGGCCCGGGCGAAGGTCCTGGCGAAGGCATCGCAGTACGTGGAGTCCGACGTCGACGAGGCACGCTTGATCGAGCTCGTCGATCGCGCATTGCCGCGCCGTGCCGCGGCTCTTCGCGCCCTGGCATAGCCGCAGCTCACGCGCGGACTATCCGCCTATCCACGTCCGATAAGCAGCCGATCAGCAGTCGATCGGCGATTGATCATCAATCCGAGGACGCGCCCCATTGTTCGGGGTCCTCGACGACGATCAATGCGTCCACCGCCACTGCCCCGTTGGGCCCCAGAATGAGCGGGTTGATGTCGGCCTCCACGATCGTCGGGTGATCCATCGCGAGACGCGAGAGCACCAAAACCGTATACACGATGGCGTCGAAGGTTTCCTCTGTCGTTAACTTCGACAGCCCCGGCGCCCGGCGAACTAGGCGAACAGCTTGGTCGTGGGTCAAGGGAGCCAGGGACGTCGCCGTCAGGGACAACGCCTCGGCGTACCGGCCTCCGATACCTACGGCCACCACCGGGCCGTAGTGAGGATCACGTGTCATTCCGCAGATCACTTCCGGACCGGACGCGACTTCTTGCGCTACCAGCACCGATCCCCCGAATGCCTGGGTCGCGACCGACACTTCCTCGGCGGAGTTAAGTCCGAGGGCGACGCCACCCACGGTGGCTTTGTGGGCGGGTCCATTCATCTTGACGACGACGGGGAATCCCAAGTCCTGGGCCGCGGCGACGGCTTCCTCGGGTCCCTCGGCCAGGCGTCGGTCCGCCATCGGGATGCCGTAGCGCTCCATGATCTCCGCGGATTCGTGTTCGGTCAAAGCGCCAGGACGCAGCAGGTCGGACACGTCCACCTCGTCGTGGGGGTCGAGGTCGCGGGCAGTGAAGGGGTGCCACGCCGAGACCGCGGCGAGCGCCTCCACCGACGCGCGGGTCCCTCGCAGCAGGGCGACACCGTGCGCTGCGGCGAAACTCGCGATCCGACGCGGCGGATCGGTGACGTGCACGGTGGTCACGGCCGGAAAGATGCGGCGGTCCTTCGTCGCCTGCGCCAGTCCCTTCACGATGGCCAGACACCAATCGTTCTCCGCGTCACCCCGGTATTGGGTGATGTCCACCTGGGCCAGCAGGACATCGAACTCACCCGAATGCGCCATTAATTCCAGCGATTCCGGGAAGACCACTTCTGTTTCATCGACCATCCACGCGTCCAGTGGGTTGGCGGGGTTCAAAAAGTTGGGAAAGCGTTCCTGGAGAGAGGCCACGAGCTCATACGGCATCGGAGGAAATTCGAGTCCGGTGGGCTCTGCGGCATCGGCGAGCATTCCGCACTCGCCTCCGGATTCGGAGATCGCTCCAAGCCGCACACCCGTGGGCCACTTGGGCTGCCCCAAGATTTCCAGTGCTTCCATGAAGGTCGAGGTGTCGGTTACTTCGATTCCGCCGTGGTGGTGAATGAAGTTGGAGAACGCAACGCTGGAACCGACCATGGCTCCCGTGTGAGCCAACGCGGCTTGTGCTGCAACGCGCGAACGACCAACCTTTAAGCACACCACCGGCTTGCCCGCTTCCGCGCAGGCGCGCAGCCCGTCAGCGAAGGCTTCCGGTCGGCGCACCGTCTCGACGAACAGTCCGATGGCTTCGGTCTGCGGATCCTCGGCCAAACCCATCAGCAGGTCGGCGGCGTCTCGATTGCCTTCCGAGCCGGTGGAGAAGACCGCGCGAAACCCGATCCGCGGACCGCAGTTGAGCATGGCGTCCGCAATCGAACCCGATTGGGCGATCACCGAGACATGTCCGCGTCGAAACGTCTTGGGTACGTTCGCGACGTACATGGACCCTCCATTGGGGACGGCCATGCCCATGCAATTCGGCCCGAGAATCGCCGCGTCGTAAGAGTCGGCGAGTTCTAGGACCGCAGCGATCGCGTCCGACGCGTGAGCACCGGATTCGGCGCCGAGCCCCGGGAGGACGAAGGCCCGAATCCCGAACTCCAGAGCCTCGCGCATCACCTCCACGATCGCTTGATGCCCGACCAACATGAGCGCGCAGTCGGGCACTTCCGGCAATTCACGCACCGACGTGTAAACGTCCTCACCGAGAATCGACTCACCGGAGGGATGCACGAGGTATGCCCTGCCCCCGCCGGCGATGGCTTCGGCGACGACGTTGCGCCGGCGCTCGTTGGCCCCGATGACAACGACGCAGTCGGGGTCGATCAGACCGGTGACGTCCCGATGGGCGATGCGCTCTTCGACGAGCGGTGGTTCGAGGGACGGCAGAGCAGTAGACATCAGACCCCCAGTGCCTGGGCGGGCACCCCATCAAGAGCACCCACAAAGTGACGTTCGGACAACGATGCGGTTATGTCACAGGCACCGGCGGAAGTATCAGTACGGGCGACGCTGTCAGGAGGAAGCCGGCCTCATAAGAGTAAATCGCCGCAGGCGTGGACACAAGCCCGAGTTCGGCTAGCGTTTGTCTATGCATGCGATCTATGCCGCGGGAATCGACCGCGAGAATCCCCTTTCCGTCCTCGAGATCGGCGACGTCGAGCCGGTAGAAACGCCCGACGATTGGGTCGACGTCGAGGTCAAGGCGATGAGCCTGAACCATCACGACGTCTGGGCGCTCAAGGGACAGGCGCTTCGCGAGGAGCTGGTGCCGATGATTCTCGGCACCGACGCCGCCGGGATCGGCCCCGACGGCTCGTCGGTGGTGGTGCACGCGGTGATCGGCTCACCCGTCGACGGTGACGAGACACTTGATCCCAAGCGCTCGCTGCTCAGCGAGAGGTACTCCGGCACCTTCGCCGAGCGAGTCCGCGTGCCAGCCGACAACCTCATTCCCTTGCCCGCCGGCTTCAGTTTCGAGCAGGCGAGCTGTCTTCCGACGGCCTACCTGACCGCGTACCGGATGCTGACCACCAAGGCATCAGCGACGGCCGGTCAGACGATCCTGGTGCAGGGAGCCGGCGGAGGCGTCGCCACCGCAGCCATCGTGTTGGGCAAAGCGATGGGGTGCCGCGTGTGGGTCACCTCCCGCGACGAGCAGAAGGGGGAATGGGCTGTCGGCATCGGTGCCGACGAGGCCTTTCCCACCGGGGAACGCCTTCCCGACAAGGTCGATGCCGTGATCGAGACGGTGGGCGAGGCAACCTGGGATCACTCGTTGAAGTCGCTGCGCCCCGGCGGGATCATCGTGGTGTCCGGGGCGACTTCTGGGCCGATGCCGCCGGCGCAACTGAACCGCGTCTTCTTCCTCCAGCTCACCGTCGCTGGTTCGACCATGGGAACGGCCCAAGAATTCCGTCAACTCATCGACCTCATGTCCCAGCAGCAGATTTCCCCCATCATCGATCGGACCTTGCCGATGGCCGATGCGCGCGAGGGATTCGCGGCGATGAACGAGGGCACCGTTCGGGGCAAGATCGTCTTGACCCGCTGACATGCACGTCGGTCAATACCGCGTCCGCTACCGCGACGTCTACTCCGCAGGCGTTGTCCTGAACGCTCGCTATCTCGACATCTGCGACGAAGCCTTCACCGAATTCTTCCGAGCCCTGGGGTTCACTTCCGCGGACCTCTCGGCGGTGCCTTTCCATGGCGCTCTCGCACACATGGACGCAACGTTCGCGAGCACCAGCACCGTCGATGACGTCCTCGACATGGATGTGGTCTGCGAGCGGGTGGGCTCTTCGAGCCTTGTCCTGGTGTACACGCTCACGCGCGACGACCAGAAAGTTTTTCAAGGAGTCGCGCGATACGTGAACGTCGACGAGTCGGGGACACCGACACCCATTCCCGACGCCCTGCGCACGGCGCTTGCCGGCTGACTGGCCGGCTGACCAGCTGATATCGCACCGACGACACCCTTTACCGGCGTCCGAAGGGTCATCCGCCCCGTATGCTGAATGCGTTCACACGCGAGCAAGCTACCCAGCGAGGAGGCGACGCGCTCCATGCCTGAGTTGATCGTGGTCGCCAACCGACTTCCCGTGGAGCCGGTCTATCTCGACGGCGACCCTGATCAAGAGATCACCGGCTGGCGCCTGGCACCCGGGGGGCTAGTCAGCGCGCTCGAATCGGTCTTTCGTACCGAGGAGGCGATCTGGGTCGGGGCCGGCAGCGAGTTACTCGACGTCGACCACGGAAACCTGCATCTGGAAACCGTGAGCGTAGATGCCCGGGACATGCACGACTATTACGAGGGCTTTTCTAACTCAGCGATCTGGCCGCTTTATCACGACGCCGTAGTGCCGCCTGTGTATCACCGACACCAATTCCGCGCCTACGAGCGAGTCAATAACGCCTTTGCCTCGCGCGTCGCGGAGATCGCGCAACCCAACGCGACCGTGTGGGTGCACGACTATCAACTGCAACTCGTCCCCAGCATGTTGCGAGAAATGCGTCCTGATCTCAGCATCGGCTTCTTCCTGCACATTCCCTTCCCTCCCAGTGCACTGTTCGCCCAGCTGCCCTGGCGGCGACAGATTCTCGAGGGGCTGCTCGGGGCCGATCTCATCGGATTTCACACACACGACGATGCGCGGCAATTCGTCTATTCGTGTGAGCGTTCGTTGGGCATCGCGGCCTACGAAGGAACCATGCGCGTCAATAACAGGCGCGTCGGTGTCGGCGCCTTTCCGATCGGTATCGACGCCGAGGGTTTCTCCGCAACTGCAGCGGCGCCCCACGTCCTCGAGCGGGCCCGACAGTTGCGTGCGGAGATGGGTTCGCCGACGACGGTTCTGCTCGGTGTTGATCGGCTGGACTACACCAAGGGAATCGACATCCGTTTGAAGGCGTTCGCAGAGGTCCTGCAGGACGAGCGCTTGGATCCCGCCACGACCGTCTTCGTGCAGGTAGCCGTTCCGTCCAGGGAGAACATTTCGCAGTACCAGCAGATTCGCGACGACATCGAAATGCTCGTGGGCAGGTTCAACGGATCTTTGGCCACCTTCGGTGCGACTCCAATCCACTATCTGCGGCGCGTTCTCGAACGCGAGGAGCTGATCGCGCTCTACTTGGCCACCGACATCATGCTGGTGACTCCGTTGCGCGATGGCATGAATCTGGTCGCCAAGGAGTACGTCGCGTGCCGCAACGATGACACCGGAGCGCTCGTGCTCAGCGAGTTCACCGGGGCCGCGCGAGAGTTAGCCCAGGCGTGGCTGGTCAACCCGTACGACACTTCCGGAGTCAGCGAAGCCATCCTCGCCGCCGCGCAGGCTGGCGACGACGAGCGCCAGCGACGAATGACGGCGATGCGTTCCACCGTCTTCGCGACCACCGCTCAAACGTGGGCTCGGGAATTTTTGACCGCCCTACGCACCGGCATTGCCAGCGCTCATGCATCTGTGGAAGACGATCGTGATCAAGCGCGCATCCCGCTGGAGCAACTCGCCGCGTCTCGACATCTGCTGGTCTGCGTCGACTACGACGGCACCATCTCGAACATCGTGACCGATCCGGATGCCGCACGACCGGTACCCGAAGCGGTCGAGGCTTTGGAGATGCTGCGGGACTTGCCCAACACCTCCGTGGCCGTGGTCTCCGGCAGGGCGCTGGACAACCTGCGCACCGTATCTGCGATGCCCGACGGGATTCACCTCGTTGGCAGTCACGGTGCTGAGGTCGATGTGCCGCTCGAGCTCGATCCGAGCCAGCGGCGACTGCTCGATCAATGCACAGCGGCGGCCTCCGAACTTGTTGCCCAGGTTCCCGGAGCGTTCATCGAAACGAAGCCCGGAAGCATCGCCATTCACGTCCGACAGTGCGAGCCGAAGGCCGGGGCGAACCTCATTCGGCACATCGTCATGGGACCGGGCCGGTACCCGGGAGTGCTCGGCAGGCACGGCAAAGAAGTCATCGAGTTGAGCGTGGCCCACGCCCAGAAAGCCGACGCCGTGCGCTCGCTTCGGCAGCGCTTCGATGCCTCCACCGTGCTGTTCGTCGGCGACGACCTGACCGACGAGTCGGTGTTCGCTGATCTGAGCGGGCAGGACGTCGGGATCAAGGTGGGTTCGGGTGAGTCAGCGGCCCTGTGGCGAGTGGAATCACCGCAGGACGTGGCCCTACTGTTGCACCGCCTGGCGCAGGAGCGTTCGACGTTCAGCGTCTAGCGGCGCTGACCGCCTCCCTACGGGTGCGCTGTTCCCACCCGCACCGGCATCACTCGTTCAAGCTGAACGGCGGGTACTTGTCCGTCGCCAGCACAAAGGCGTAGGCCTGGACCCGCCATGACCAGCGCAGGACCCCCACCACGAAGTTGAACAGCCCGCGCGGGTAGCGACCAGTGATGATGACG
>RGQW01000090.1 GCA_010029945.1 Actinomycetota bacterium
TTCGAGTTCGTCACGGGTGAAAACGATGCCCGTCGGGTTGTGGGGTGAGTTCAGCAACAGCGCCTTGGTGCGAGGAGTAATCGCCGCGCGAAGCCTGTCAATGTCTGGACGCAAGCCTGGGCCGGACAGGGGCACGCCCACACGCACCCCATCTGCCAGCGATACCCCGGCCGCGTAGATGTCGAAGCGCGGTTCAAACATGACCACTTCGTCGCCGCGTTCGACGAAGGCGAGCAGGGTTGACTGCAGCGCCTCGGATGCGCCGGTCGTCACGACGACTCCGGAATCAGAGTCCACTGACAACCCGTAGAAGCGTGCCGAGTGCTGGGCAATGGCCTGACGAAGATCGGGAACTCCGGGCGCGGGAGGGTATTGGTTGCCACGACCGTCCGCGATGCACGCCCGCGCGACCTCGGCGACCTCCGCGGGACCGTCGGTGTCCGGAAATCCTTGGCCGAGGTTGATCGACCCGGTCTGTCGAGCGAGGTCCGACATTTCCGCGAAGATGCTGGTCGCGTGCTCGCGCATACGCGCGACCAGGAGCGGTGGCTGTCCCTGCACCTCCCGAACGCTAGTGGCCTTACCGTGGGGGTGTGGAGTATGTGGACGTCGTTGGACCCGACGAAGGGGTAGGTGAGTGGCGGCTCGATGCCGCCGCTGACGAGGTCCTCGCCGATATCGCCGACCGCGCCGCCGAGAACGACGCCCGGGGTATCGACCGCGCACAGCTCGATGCGCTCGCGGCCGTCGGCCTGGTGGGCACGGCACTCGACCCTCCCGCGCGTCAGCGGGAGGTAGCCGAACGCATCGCGATGGTGGACGCGTCGGTGTGGTTCTGCTGGGCGCAGCACCAATCACCCTTGAGGACGTTGGCTGCCGCTGAGCCGGCAGACCATGCTCCCCTGGTCGATGAAATCAAGGCTCGCTGGTTAGCGGGGCTCTCGAATGGATCGAATGTGGGCGCGGTTGCTTTCGCTCACCTTCGGCGGCCCGGACCCGCCAACCCCGTTGCTGAGCGGGTGCACGGTGGGTGGTCGATCACGGGGACGCTCGACTGGGTGACGTCGTGGGATATCGCCGACGTGATGTTGTTGATGGTGCGTGGAGCGGGGCACTACGCCGATTCGATTATCTGCATGTATCTGGCGGCGGGACGAGATCCTGCTTACCTCGAGGGGCTCCACGTCCATGAGCCGTTAGAGCTTCTGGCCATGTCCGGGACACATACCCGCCCGATGACCCTCGATGGCGTCATGATCCCGGACACGAACGTCGCCGCCGTGAAAAATTTCCACGAGTGGGCCGAGGCGGATGCGAAGAAGACGCTTGACGCGAATCCAGCTACCTTCGGCATCGTGCGAGGTGCGGTGTCGGAACTACATGCGATCGCTGAGCGTCGCAACGACTCTCAGATGCGTGACCTGGTCGCCACCATGCGATCGAAAGCTATCCGACTGCGTCGTGACGTTTACGCCGCTGTGGAGGCTGGTGGGGCCGATCAAACCCGGCTCGCCATGCGTGCGGAGTCGTTGGATCTCGCAGCCCGAGCTGCAACCGCGGTGATCACTGCGAAGGCTGGAGCCTCTATGCAGCGCGGCTGCACCGCGGAGCGACGACTTCGCGAAGCGATGTTCTTGCAGGTGCAAGCGCAGACGGCGGCGACGCGGCACGCGTCGCTCGCGTTGATCGAAGGGCAGATGTAGGGCGGCCACCGTCCAGCCGCGCCCTGTCTGCGCGACGATGCCAAATCCGTCATGCTGTGCGGATGGCTGAGCCTGCCGAAGCGATCCAGTCCCCACCCGTTGCCCTGGTGACGGGTCCAACGGCAGGAATCGGCCGAGCATTCGCCACCGAACTCGCACGGCAGGGCCATGACCTTGTCTTGGTGAGCAGAGACGAGAGTCGATTGCAGACCGTGGCGCGAGAATTTGAAGCGCAGTTCGGTGTCGCATCAACAATCATCGCGGCTGATCTTTCGATCGCGGCGGATCTCACGCGGGTCGAAGAGTTCGTCTCGGAACATCGTGTGGACGTACTAGTCAACAACGCTGGGTTCGGGATTCGCGGTGGCTTCCTGACGAACGACGTGGAGGCCGAACAGCAACTGCTCGAGGTGATGGTGGTTGCGGTGATGCGACTGACAAGGGCAGCACTTCCGGGGATGGTCGAACGACGACGTGGGTACGTCTTCACAGTGAGCAGTGTTGCGGGATGGATCGCCGGAGGGACCTACTCCGCGGCGAAGGCGTGGGCGACGGTGTTCACCGAAGGTCTCCAAGCGGATCTCGCAGGGACCGGAGTGCGGGCTGTTGCGGTGTGCCCCGGCTACACACGAACCGAATTTCACGCTCGTGCCGGAATCAACATGGGGTCAGTTTCCGATCCCTTGTGGCTTGAGGCCGACGATGTGGTCTCCCAGGCTCTGCGCGATGCCCGTGCGGGTCGCGTCGTGAGCGTGGCGGGATGGCAATACAAGGCACTGAGTGTCCTGTTGGGTGTCCTGCCTCGCCCGCTCATTCGGCTTGTGGGTCAGTCCGGTCAGATCGCGGCTCGGTTCGGTCGCGACCGGTAACTGCTACTTCTTCTTTTTTGCCTTCTTGATTCGCAGGTACTTGGTCGCAGTTTCCTCAGCGCCATTGGCCATCTCGATCGTGACGGTTACCGCGTAGCGACCCGCGGAGAGCTTCTGCTTGCCCTTCGGGCGAATCCGCATACTCATTTCCGCCTCGCCAGCTTCGGTAACCCGCGTGCCGAGAATGCGGGGATCTCCGGTGGGGCGCGGGTTCTTGCCCTTGGTGAGTCGCTGGATGGAGAACGTCACGTCCTGTTGCACGGCCTTCTCGCCATCGAGGACGCAGTAGGCGCTCACGTTCATGCGTTGCTTCTGACGAACGACCTTGGGTGCGCTGAGGAAGATGACCGAACTCTGGGCCTCGATCAACGGCGACACTGTCGGCGTCGAAGTGGTGGCCGCCGGTGCGAGTCGTCGGTTCTGAACCGAGGAGGTGCTGGAGGCGCTACCTGCGTCGGGAGCGGCCTCAGACTCGCCGGGTGTGTCCGGGGTAACGGGTGTGTCCGGGGTATCGGGGGTCTGCGGCTCTTCGGGAGTCTGCGGTTCCTCGGGTGTGCTGGGTGTGTCCGGGGTCTGCGGCTCTTCGGGTGTGCTCGGGGTGTCCGGCGTGGAGGGTTCCTCCTGCCGATTCCGGCGCTCTTCGTGTCGGGCGTCCCGGCGCTCGTGAGCTGCCTCTTGACGGGAGTGACCGAAGTCGGAGTTTCCGGGTCCGGCGTAGGCCATTGGTGCAAGTCCGGTGATCATCACCAGCGAAGCGGCGATAGTGGCGATGGACTTCTTCATGATGACTCCCTGTTGACTCGTGTCGTCTTGCTGTGACCCGAACGTTGGCAGTCTCGGGCGAAAAAGCCCAGGAAAATCAGGGGATTTCGAGAAAGCGGGGTACTAGCTACCCGGTGCAAAATCGGTGATGGGGTGCTAGCACCCCATGTGTGCACGTAGGCGGGTCAGAGCCGCGTCGCGGGCCTTCAGGCTCCGCGGAGAATCCGTAGAACCTCGTCCTCTGGTCGTTGCGACACCACCCACTCCCAACCAGAGAGGCGGACAGCCGAGGACACATCCTCGGAGTCCGCGTACACAACCGAGACCGGGCAGTCGGGCCAGGTATCCGAGGACGCCGGCAGATGGGGATCGATGAGCACATAGGAGCGGACCCGTCGATGTTGGCTGCGCATGGACAGCGCAATGGCAGGAAGTGCGAGGCACGTGGGGCCGTAGGCGACGAAGGTGACTGGTTCCGGGCAATGCACGCTCATCAGGGCAGCGCATAGTCGTTGGGCGTAGATGGGTGCGTGGAGATCCGCGACGTTCCGATGCGCGACGTCCTGATGCGCGACGTCATGGTCCGCACCACCGTTCTTGGCGATAGCGAGATCCACGAGCTGGAGATCCGGAGCAGCTGACTCGTCGAAAGCAGTGCGCAGAGTTCGAATGAGGTCGCTTCGTCCACGCCACGACGCCTCGGGCAAGACGATGACACCGCCGCCAGCATCGAACATGTCGTTAACAGTAGGCCCGGCTGTCTAGGGTGAAGGCATGTCGTCGACAGTCGCGTGGACCTCTCTTAGGCAGCAGATCGTTGATAAGGCGGTGGTGCACGGAAAGGTCATACTCTCGAGTGGTCGCGAGGCCGACTACTACGTCGACTTGCGCCGGGTGACTTTGGATGCCGTCGCCGCCCCGTTGGTGGGAGACGTCATGCGTGAGGTGACGAGCGATTGGGAGTATGAAGCCGTCGGCGGATTGACCCTCGGTGCCGACCCGGTAGCGACAGCAATGTTGCATTCGGCCGCGCGAGCTGGGCGCGAACTGGACGCTTTCGTGGTCCGTAAAAGCGAAAAGACCCATGGCCTCCAGCGACGAATCGAAGGTCCGGATGTGTCGGGACGCCGCGTGCTGGCCGTTGAGGACACCTCGACGACGGGAGGATCGGTACTCACGGCGGTCGACGCTCTCCTTGAGGTTGGGGCGATCGTTACCGGGGTGGCGGTGATCGTAGATCGAGGCGCGGGACCGGCTATCAAGGAGCGCGGTCTGGAGTACCGGGCGGCCTACTCTCTGGGTGACCTCGGTCTTGGATGAGCAGGGCACCGGACCTGGACAAGGACCATGGGTGGGGCCGTGGCCGGATGACCCGCGGCTCGACCCCGATCTGCTGAAGCACGGAGACCACCGCAATGTGGTGGATCAGTATCGATTCTGGAAAGTAGAAGCGATAGTCGAGGACCTGGATAGCAAGCGTCATCCGATGCACGTAGCGATCGAAAACCTCGAGCACGATTTCAATATCGGGTCCATCGTGCGCACCGCCAACGCGTTTCTCGCACGGGAAGTCCACATCGTGGGGCGAAAGCGATGGAACCGTCGTGGCGCCATGGTGACCGATCGCTATCAGAACATCCGCCACCATGAGTCGGTCGACGCACTATCGGCCTGGGCGAACGAGAACGAAGTTCCCATCATCGGTCTCGACAACGTTCCGGGTGCGATCTCGCTGGAGACGTTCGACGTGCCGCGGTCGTGTGTGCTGTTCTTCGGGCAGGAAGGACAGGGATTGTCCGAGGCTGCGCAACGCGCCTGCAGTGCGACGGTGTCCATCGCGCAGTTCGGATCGACCCGTTCGATCAACGTCGGCGCTGCAGCCGCTATCGCCATGCATGCCTGGATTCGACGCCACACATTCGGGCAGGTGCCAACCGAGAAGCAGTAGTCGAGAGCCCTCCTCCGTTGGTCAATGGCGGGTCTGGTGATCAGTAGGATTGAGGCTCACTGGCAATACATCCAGGAAGGATCTCAATGAACCAGGAGATGGCGGAAAAGTTCCGCTCGGCCCACGGATTTATCGCAGCTCTCGACCAGAGCGGCGGTAGCACGCCCAAGGCCCTCAAGCTCTATGGAATCGAGGAGAGCGAGTACTCCGGCGACGACCAGATGTTCGATCTCGTGCACCAGATGCGCACCCGCATCATCAAGAACTCCGCATTTAACGGGGATCGGGTGCTCGCAGCGATCCTGTTCGAAGGCACGATGGATCGCGACATCGATGGTGTCGGATCCGCCGAGTACCTGTGGAATTCCAAGAACATCGTTCCGGTCGTCAAGGTGGATAAGGGGCTGGCCGACGAGGAGAACGGCGCGCAAGTAATGAAGCCGATGCCGGAACTTGACGCGCTCCTCTCGAGAGCCCGCGAGAAGGGTGTCTTCGGCACGAAGATGCGCTCAGTCATCAAAGACAACAACGACGCTGGCGTTGCTGCCGTCGTGAACCAGCAGTTCGATATCGGGTTGCAGATTCTCGACGCAGGGCTTGTTCCCATCATCGAGCCGGAGGTGGACATCCACAGCGCCACGAAGGCGGAGATCGAAGAATCACTCCGGGACAAGCTCGCGGCGTCTCTCGACAGTGTTCCCGAGGGCAAGCAGGTCGTCTTCAAACTGTCACTGCCGAGCCAAGCGAACTTCTACGCGCCGCTGATCGACCATCCGAAGGTGATGCGTGTCGTTGCTCTCTCGGGTGGATATTCCCGGGACGAGGCCTGCACCATGCTGGCGGCCAACCACGGAATGATTGCGAGCTTCTCGCGCGCGTTGAGTGAAGGCCTCACAGCTCAGATGAGCGAAGAGGAGTTCACCGCCACCCTCGACGCCGCGATCGCAGAGATCTACGCGGCCTCGATTACCTAACGCGCACTCAAGACAAAGCAGCTCCGTCGAGTCCACCGGTGATACCGCCGGTGGACTCGACCATTGTTGGCGACGTCGTCGCGTGTTGACCTGAGTGCTGGCCCGCGTGTCAGCCCGCGTGCCCGTCCACTTGCCCGATCGTTGGTTGAAGCCAGCGAGAGGCTAGCGCTGCAAGAAGTCGGAGATGAGCGCAGCGAACTCCTCGCTGCGCTCGATCTGAGTCCAATGGCCGCATCGTCCGAATACGTGCAATTGAGAGTTATCGATCAAATCGAGCAGACGAAGAGAGGTTTCTAGAGGGATCACCTGATCGTCGCGCCCGTGAACAAGCAGTGTGGGCGTCGCGATCTTTCTCACCTGATCCTCGGGCAGGCACAGGGCGTCGAGTGCGGCTTGCCGTGGCTCGGGGAACATCGCGTGGAACGCTTCTTGAA
>RGQW01000010.1 GCA_010029945.1 Actinomycetota bacterium
GGTCAGCGTCGACCCCTACATCACCGCTACCAGTCGCCTCGCCGACGTAATCCTTCCCGTAGCCTCACCCCTTACCCGACCACAGCACGATGTCGTCTTCAACAACCTGGCGGTACGTAATCAGGCTCGCTACTCGCCCGCACTCCTGCCTATCCCGGATGGCGAAAAGGACGAAACCGAGGTGGTCGCCCAACTGGCCGCTATTGCAGCGGGGATTGTCTCCGGCGAGGAGCCGACTGCAGCGCAGATTGATGACCTCATCGCCTACACCGTGGCAGCCCAGGCAGGTAACGACGTCGCTTCCCGAGCCCACGGGCGATCGCCAGAGGAACTGCTCGAGGCGGTTGCGCACCGCAGCGGTGTGGACCGAATCCTGGACCTGCGGATCCGGTCAGGTCCCTACGGTGATGGGTTCGGTGCGTACCCCGACGGGCTGACCCTGCAGCATCTCATCGACACCCCCCACGGAATCGATCTCGGGCCGCTGCAACCACGCTTGCCCGAGGTCCTGCGGACCCCGTCTGGACGCATTGATGTTGCGCCGCCCGTGCTGCTGGATGCACTTGCCAGCGCATCACGCCTGCTCGCCAGCGACAGTGCTCCACCGCGATTCACCCTGGTAGGCCGGCGTCAACTGCGCAGCAACAACTCGTGGATGAAGGGTCTGCCCACCCTCACCGGCGGATCCAACATTCCCACCGTCCTCATTCACCCCGATGACGCCTCAGATCTCGGGGTGCTCGACGGAGCGGACGTCACCGTGTCCAGTGCGACAGGTTCCGTCACTCTCCCCGCCGCGGTCAGAGATGACATCGCACCGGGATGCCTGTGTATTCCGCACGGATGGGCCGAGGCCAACGTCAACGCACTTGTTGATGTCGAGGCTATCGATGCCCTTGCGGGGACGTCTGTGTTGAGTGGAATACCCGTCGAGGCTGTCGCCTCAACGTAGATCCCTTTCCTACGCTTCCAGGGGCGCTCGGTGTCGCCGAGCCACACGCGGAACCCACATCAGCGCTATCGCGATCGTGACAACTCCCGCAACGATCCCGAACTCCCCCATGATCCACGGGCTCGCCGATGCGAACATCAACGGCCACGCACTCTGCACGAGGTAGTTCCAGGAGCCGTGAGCGAATGTCGCACCCCATACGTCTCGGTGCTTCTCCCATAGGGCGCCAACGAAGAAGCTGAAGCCCGAAATCGCCAGCGCGAACAGCACAAGGTTTGCCCACATCGGGATTCCGGTATTCGAGTACACCCCGGGGACGAAGATCACCGGCACGTGATACGCGAACCACATCACCAGCAGAAGAGAGTTCGCGCTAAGAAAGGAGCGGGTGCGTCGCAGCTGGGGCAGCAGATACCCGCGCCAGCCGAGCTCCTCACCAAACGCAAGCACGGATGCTTGCAGAAGGCCGATCAACACGGCACCGATCGTCACGTTCCAACCCAGGAAGGTCATCTCCGCCAACGGCAGGAAAGTCAGCAGTCCATACGCAAGTGCCATGGCCACGGCCGGGATGAGCGCCAACAGCAGCGTCAGTACCGCGGGACGTCCAAACGTGATGTGCTGCTTAGTAATCACGCGACTGATCAGAGCGGAGATCGCGGGCACCGCCATGAACCCAAGCACAAGTACCTCAGCGACAGACTCATCGACGATGTACATCCCCACGATCAGGGGTGTTCCGAGCACGACAACAGACAGGATGAAGGTGCCAATGGCACGTCGAGCATCCACGTCGACGGAGGTACTCATGTCAGCAGATCAGGCCGCGTGAGACATCCAGGCCGCTAACTGTCGTAGCGATTGGGCCCCGGTGTTCCTGGCAGGACGTAAAAGACGAAAAGTACGACACTGCCGATGGGAACAAAGGCGAGCAAGTACCACCAGCCGGAGAGGTCTCGGTCGTGAAGGCGCCGCACGGACACCGCGATGGACGGCAGGATGAACGCGAGCACGATCACCATGAAGATCAAGACCGAGAGCCATTGCAGGAATCCCACGTTCTGGAAGATGATCAACACGATGGTCAAGACGATCGCTGCAGCGAATTGCACAATGCCCACGAAGAGCGCCCACCACCAGAACTCCGAGCGGACGGCCCGTCCGTCGAAATCGCCGTACTTTTTCCAACAGGTTCGTACCGCGTCACCGAATCCCATGATGTCGCCTCTCATCTATGTCAATTACTAGCAAGGTAGAGAGTAGTGCGCCGCAAAGCGCCGGCGTTGGAGATTGGTGGTCGAAATTGGGATTACGTGAGAGCGTCGCTCAGCGAGCGAACTCGCCCCGGTAGTACTCGAAGAGCCAGCCCACGATGCCCAGCAGTAGCACGGCACCGCCGAGAACGATGACCCATACAGCGAAGACCAAACCCATGGCGATCGTCGCCGCCCCCAGGGCCACCACGAGCGGCCACCACGAATGGGGGCTGAAGAATCCGTACTCCGGGTCGGCCTCATCGATTTCCCCATCGGATCGGTCTTCGGGCCGGGGGTACACGCGCTTGGCGGTGTAGAGCACGTAGAAGGCGACGAGGAACGCGAGTGCTCCGGTCAAGACGAGAAGGGTGGTGCCCACCTCATCGCGACTCAGGTACCAGTAGGCGCCGCTGATCGCCCAGAAGAACAGGAATCCGAGTGCGAACGTCCAGCCCTCAATCTTCACGAGGGGCCTCCCTCGGATTGGCTGGCACTCGTGCTGATTTGGGGTTGTGACCGTGCACTGGGCGGGGCCAGCTCCGGATGGTGGAGATCGAAAGCGGGGCGCTCAGAGCGAATGCGGGGAAGCGACGTGAAGTTGTGCCGCGGTGGCGGACAACTCGTCGCCCATTCCAACGACCCTCCCCATCCCCACGGATCATCGACGGTGACCTTCGGGGCGTTCTTCATGGTCGTCAAGACATTCCAGATGAAGAACAGGGTCGAGATGCCGAGGATTGCTGCTCCGACGGTTGAGACGATGTTTAACGTGGTGAAGCCGTCCACCGGTAGGTAGTCCCCGTATCGGCGTGGCATGCCCTGGACTCCGAGCCAATGCTGGACCAGGAACGTCACCTGGAATCCGATGAACAGCAGCCAGAAGTGGATCTTGCCCAGACGCTCGTTCAGCATCTTGCCGGTCATCTTGGGCCACCAGAAGTACAGGCCCGCAAACATGAGGAAGACCACGGTTCCGAAGACGACGTAGTGGAAGTGCGCGACAACGAAGTAACTGTCAGACACGTGGAAGTCCAGCGGCGGAGCCGACAAGATGATGCCGGTCAGGCCGCCGAACAGGAAGGTGACCATGAAGCCCATCGTCCACAGCATGGGCGTGTCGAAGGAGATAGAGCCCCGCCACATGGTGCCGATCCAGTTGAAGAACTTCACGCCCGTCGGGACGGCGATCAGCATCGTCATCAATGCGAAGAACGGCAGATAGACAGAACCCGTGACGTACATGTGGTGCGCCCACACGGCAAAGCTGAGAGCTCCGATCGCCATGGTGGCGAAGATCAGGCCCTTGTAGCCGAAGACGGGTTTACGAGAGAAGACCGGGATGATCTCGCTGGCGATGCCGAAGAACGGCAGCGCGATGATGTACACCTCGGGGTGGCCAAAGAACCAGAACAAGTGTTGCCACAAGATGGCTCCACCGTTTTCGGGCAGGAAGACGACCGAGCCAAAGGTTCTGTCGATGAACATCACCACGAGAGCAGCGGCAAGAACGGGGAACGCCACCAAAACGAGCACAGAGGTAATGAAAATCGTCCACGTAAAGATGGGCATCCGGAACATGGTCATGCCCGGTGCGCGCATGGTCATGATCGTCGTGACGAAGTTGACTCCACCCAAGATGGTGCCGAGGCCGCCGACCGCCAAGCCGATGAACCACAGGTCCGCGCCGGCGCTCGGGGAGAAGACAGCGTTGCTCAGCGGCGCGTAGGCGAACCAGCCGAAGGAGGCGGCCCCGCCGGGGGTCAGGAAGCCGGCGGCGACGATGAGGCCGCCAAACAGGAACAGCCAGTAACCGAACATGTTCAGCCGAGGGAAGGCGACATCGGGTGAGCCGATCTGCAGCGGCATGATCACGTTGCCGAATCCGATGAACAGCGGCGTTGCGAACAGCAGCAGCATGATGGTGCCGTGCATGGTGAATAGCTGGTTGTACTGCTCCAAGGAGATCATTTGCAGCCCGGGCAAAGCGAGTTCCGCTCGGATGACCAGCGCCATCAGTCCAGCGATGAAAAACCAGATCATCGACGTGAAGATGTACATGTAGCCGATGGTCTTGTGGTCGGTCGATGTCGCCCAGTTGACGATCGCCTTGCCAATACTCGGCCGGCGCGGGGTATAAACCGGCGCTTCGGTCGTCGTGCTCGTGACGGGGGGCTCGTTCAGAAGAGTCATAGCCTGCGCTCCTCGGGGCGTTGTCCATCGCTGTTGATGCGATCGCTGTCGAGCTTCCCTGTTTGACCCTTCGCGCGCAGCTCACCCATCTTGGCGTCGAACTCGTCTCGCTCAACCACCTTCACTTGGAACAGCATCCGGGCGTGGTCGACGCCGCACAGTTCCGCGCACTTGCCGGCGTACGTGCCGATCTTGTCCGGGGTCAACTCGAAGGCATTGGTTTTCCCGGGAACGACGTCCATCTTGAACAGGAAGGACGGAACCCAGAAGGAGTGGATGACGTCCGGTGAGTTCAACTCAAAGCGGATCTTCTCGTCGACCGGCAGGTACAAAGTCGGTGGCTCACCGGGTGAACCCTCCCCGTAGGGAACACCGACGTCGTAGGTGTCTTGATCGACATAGTTGAAGGCCCATGACCAGCGAAAGCCCACGACGCCGACCGTCTGCTGCTGGTCGTTATCGAGGGTCAAGATCTCGCTTTGGTCCCGAGCCGTGAACCAGAACAGGCCGAGGATCATGATGAGCGGCACGATCGTGTAGAGCGCCTCGAGCGGGAGGTTGTACTTAGTTTGCTCCGGTACCTCGTTGGCATGCCGACGCCGGTACGCGATAGCGGCCCAGATCATCAGCCCCCAGGTGACGATGCCGACGGCCCATGCGGCGATCCACGAACCGTTCCACAAGTTCTGGATGATGGGCGCCTCCACCGAGGCCGGCTCCGGGAGGTCGAAGAAGAACGCTTCGTTGGCGGTGCAGCCGGTGAGAGCCAGACCCGTGAGCGCGAGTGCTGCGGTCCCGATGAGAACACGTCTCGACCGGGATCGCTCGGTCCTCGCAGGCAGACGGGCAGCCACGTCGTGATCCACGAATCACCCTTCTTTTCCAGCGCCAACCCGAGTCTTTTTCCAGGGGGAAACCCCCTGGAAAGACTAGCGCACCGAGCACCCCCGAACCCCCCGGGGAGAGGGAGAAAACAGCGGATGGAGGGTGACATCCACCACTCCCGCTAGCGTGCGGCTATGTCCGATCCGCAGGCACCGGCCTCCGCCGCTGACACACCCGAAATCTGGCCGGACCCTGGACCTGCACCGCTGGCTGGTTACCTCGATGCCGTCGGGGGTCAGCCCGTACTTCCCGTCGCCACCCAGGCCCTGGTCGCAGCTCTCGAACAAGGCTGGTCCGACCCAGCTCGGCTGCACCACCAGGGCCGTCGCGCAGGGCTGGTTCTCGATACCGCGCGAGCGGCGATCGCTGGCTTTCTGGGTGTGCCCGTGGCCTCCTGTTTCGTCGGAAGTTCCGGGGCCGATGTGCTGCGGGCGGCGATCATGGGGCTCTACCAGGCCCGCCTCACCGCCGGAGCCCCTGCCCGCATCCTCGTTGGTGCGACCGAATCCATGGCCGTGACCTTCGCGACCCGCGCCTGCCCCGGCGTCGAAACCGTCACCATCCCGGTCGATGCGTTCGGCCGCATCGACACCGACGCACTCTCCGCCGCGATCAGTGATGGCGCGGCTGTCGTCTGCGTTCAGCAAGCCAATGCCGAAGTCGGGACCGTGCAGCCGGTGCAAGACGTTCACGATCTGTGTCGGCAGGCGGGGATTCCGATGGTCAGCGAAGCCATTCAGGTAGCCGGCCATCGGGCCGTCGGCGACGCCTGGGACGTGCTGGTCGCCGTTCCTCGTGACTGGGGTGGGCCCCCGGGGTGCGCGGTGTTGGTCGTCTCGCCTGACGTTCGATGGCGACCGGACGAGGCTCCCGACCGCGGGTGGGTCGGAGGCTTCCCCGACGTTGCGGCCGTGGCAGCAGCCGCGACCGCGGCGGAATTCGTCGAGCCCCACTGGGCAGCACAAGCGGCGCACCACACGGCCATGATCGATCGCATTCGAACTCACCACGGTGGCCAGTGTCGCCAGGTACTCCGCGCGGGTGATCTCGATTGCACCCAGGCTCGCCAGATGGTCGGTGCGCCACTGCACATCAATCAATCGTTTTCCCGGGTAGGAACGCAGGATCTCTACTAGTGCGACGAGTGCGACCTTCGACGCGTCGCGTCGTCGGTGAAACATCGACTCCCCCGCGAACAATCCACCCACTTCGACGCCGTAGAGACCGCCGACAAGGTCGCCGTCCTGCCACACTTCAATCGAATGCGCGTAACCACGTCGGTGCAGTTCTGCGTAGGCATCGACGAATTCCTCGGTGATCCAGCCATGTGGTCGGTTCGGGTCCGCGCATGAGCGAACGACGTCTACGAAGCACTGATCCACGGACGTGTCCATGCCGCGCACGGATGACGCCAACGACCGCGACACGATCAGAGATTCCGGATCGAGCACGCCCCGCGGATCGGGCGACCACCAGCCCAGCGCTTCGCCCTCACCGCCGCCATGGCCGGGGACTGCGACGTGCATCGGAAACAAGCCCTGGCGGTAGGCCGACACGAGGGTGCCGGGGTCGAGCCCCCCACCGATGGCCACGAGGTCTTCTCCAGGTTCGGCAAGGGAGGGATCGACTAACTCCCACTCGGCGGGTGGCAAGGGCTCGGACATCTCAGCCGACCGCACGCGCAACCAGGGTGCGCTAGGGGCGGGGGCAGGACACGTGCTGGTTGATCTCGGCCGCAGCGTCGTCGCCGTACGCCGTGGCCAACCGCTGCAGGAAGTGTTGCTGCGCGAGTTGGTATTCCTGGGTGCCGATCGTCTCGATCACGTAGGTCGCGACCAGGGATCCGACCTGGGCTGACCTCTCGTCAGAAAGCCCCCACGATTGGCCGGCGAGGAAACCGGCACGGAACGCATCTCCCACACCGGTCGGGTCGGCCTTGCTCTCCTCTTCCGGAACGCCAACGACAACGGGGTCGCAGCCGCGTCGCTCGATGCGGGCGCCGTCGGGGCCGAGAGTGATGATGCGAACATTCACCATGGCGGCGAGGTCAGCGGCCGTCCAGCCGGTCTTCTGTTCGATCAGGGCCGCCTCGTACTCGTTCGTGAACAGGTACTCCGCTCCCTCGATCAGGGGCTTTATGTCGTCACCGTCCATCCGGGCGAGCTGCTGGGACGGGTCAGCGGCGAAGGGATACCCGCGGAAGCGGCATTCGTCGGTGTGACGGCGCATTCCCTCCGGATCGTTCGCCCCGATCAGCACCACATCCGCGCCCCCGACCTGATCGACGATGGGCTTCAGCTCGATGTTGCGCGCTTCGGACATGGCCCCGGGGTAGAACGACGCGATCTGGTTCTGCTCGGTGTCCGTCGTGCACACAAATCTCGCCGTGTGGTGCGAGTCGGACACGTGCACACCGCGCGTATCAACGCCGTGTCGCTGCAACCAGGACTCATAGTCTGCGAAATCAGGGCCCACGGCACCGACGAGCACCGGGCTGAGCCCCAAGCACCCCATACCAAAGGCGATGTTGGGCGCAACGCCGCCGCGTCGAATCTGCAATTCCTCCACGAGGAACGACAGCGAAACTTTGTCGATTTTGTCGGCCACCAGCGAGTCCGAGAACTTCCCGGGGAAGCTCATCAGGTGGTCGGTTGCAATGGATCCGGTGATCAAAATGGCCACGAGCACGGACCCTACCTGTGATGGCGACGATTAGCCGCCACTCTCATGGCCACTCTTCCCATGGTCGGTTCTGCGAACGGGCGGCCTGTGTGGCTGGCCGCGGCCAGACCTCTCGCGAGGAGCGCTCTAGTGGAAGGAGTCCCCGCAGGCGCACGAACCTTGAGCGTTGGGGTTGTCGATGGTGAACCCCTGCTTCTCGATCGTGTCGACGAAGTCGATCGTCGCGCCACTGAGGTAGGGGGCGCTCATGCGGTCGGTGACCACACCGACGCCGCCAAAGTCCTTCAGGACGTCTCCATCGAGGTTGCGGTCGTCGAAGAAGAGCTGGTAGCGAAGGCCCGAACAGCCGCCGGGTTGCACGGCAATCCGCAGCGTCAGGTCGTCGCGACCTTCGGCCTCCAGGAGGGTTTTCACCTTGCTGGCAGCTTCGTCGGTCAGCACGATGCCGTCGGCCGTCTCGGTGTCCATCACGTCGCTCATGTGTTCGTCCTTCTTCGTGGAACTGCTTCGTGCGCCTACAGAGGTGATAACCGTCCGCGACGCCGGATTATTCCCACTATTGCATGATCCACGACAAGGGGCCAGCCGCCCTGCCTGCGGGCGCGCCCGGTTTGGCAGACTCTCCCTATGGCAGGCACGTTCGTCGAACCGGAGCCGACCCCGCTCGCCCTGCTCCTGCTCGGTCAGCAGGCGGATCCGGACAGCGAACGTGGGGTCGAGTGCCCCGGGGATCTCCCCGCGCCCTCGGACCCCGACCTGGTCGCGCGTGCCCTGGCAGCCAAGCAGGCACTAGGCGACCGGCTCTTCATCCTGGGGCATCACTATCAACGTGACGAGGTAATTCAATTCGCCGATGTCACCGGGGATTCGTTCAAGCTCTCCCAGCAGGCCGCCGCACGACCTGAGGCGGAGTTCATTGTCTTTTGCGGCGTGCACTTCATGGCAGAGAGCGCCGACATTCTGACCAGCGACGACCAAAAGGTCATCCTTCCGGACATGGCGGCCGGCTGCTCGATGGCGGACATGGCCGAAATCAGTCAGGTCGAGGAATGCTGGCGCACCCTCGAGCGAGCCGGCGTTGCCGACACAACGATTCCCATCACCTACATGAACTCCAGTGCCGCCATCAAGGCCTTCACCGGAAAGCACCACGGCGCGGTATGCACCTCGAGCAACGCCGAGCGGAGTTTGACCTGGGCGTTCGAGCAGGGAGACAAGGTTCTCTTCCTCCCTGATCAACACCTCGGTCGCAACACTGCGGTGCGTGACCTCGGCTTATCTCTTGATGATTGCGTGGTCTACGACCCTCGGAAGGACAACGGTGGCCTGAGCAATTCTCAAATCGAGGATGCCCGCGTGATTTTGTGGCGCGGCCATTGCTCGGTGCATGGACGATTCACCGCCGAATGCGTGGACGATGTCCGCGAGCGCGTACCGGGAGTGACCGTGATCGTGCACCCCGAATGCGACTACTCGGTCGTGGCCAAGGCCGATCAGGTCGGATCAACCGAGAAGATCATCGCCGCCATCGACAATGCTCCGGCTGGATCGAAGTGGGCCGTGGGCACCGAGTTGAACTTGGTCAAGCGGTTGGCGCTGAACAATCCGGATAAGGAAATCGTCTATCTCGACAAAACCGTGTGCTTCTGCTCAACAATGAACCGCATCGACTTACCCCACTTGGTGTGGGCGCTGGAAAGTCTGGCGGCCGGCCACGTCGTCAACCAGATCGATGTTGATTCTGAGACCGAGCATTGGGCGAAGGTCGCGCTCGATCGCATGCTTGCCCTTCCCGGTCCCACTCCCGCGCGCGACTAGCGGCTCGCGACGAGCGCCACTGACACGTCCACAAGCACGCTCACAGGCCGGGGGCGTTCCACACAGCAAACCAACGTCCGAGGTTCTTTTCCATCGGCAACTCACCCTCGAGCAGGTCGCGCACCTGAAGCTCCAGCACGTTGTTGCGCTGCTCGTCGCTGCCCTGGGTGGGAGCGAACGGATAGAAGGTGCCCGCCTTGAACAAGTACACGAGGGCTAGCTGCTGGTCGTCCGGCCCACGGAAAGACACAAGGGAGCACAACAACTGCGGGCCGAAGCCAGCCTCAACCAAGGAGACATTCACCGCATGCGCATCGGTGACAGCGGTCACGACATCGACCGGATCCGTGGCGAGAACCACCCAGTCGTAGCCGAAGTGGTCTTCTGCGATCTCGACCGGCGGGCCCGCGTCGGCATCGAGCAGGGCACGCACATCGGCTTCTATTTCCGCGAAAGCCCGGCCTTCGGGAGCTCGGAAGGCTACGGCCGCTCGACCCGTCGGGGTGAAATCGAGTGCGGCCTGCACGGTGATCGCCGCGGACGGCACGGCGAAGAGGGAGTCGAGGTTCGGACCGACCGGCTTGCGGCGACCGAAGACTGCGTCGAGGAGGCCCATCAGTGCGCCGCCATTACCGCTGCCCGAGCTCCCTGGCGATGCTTGCCAGCTGCGCCAGACGCTTTTCCAGCGGCGGATGCGTGGAGAACCACTGCTCAAGCGTGAATTCGCGCTTTCCCGCAACGGCCGGAGCGAAAGCGAAGGCGCTCACCGCCTCCATCTGTCGGATATCCCGGGTGGGGATGGTCGCCATATCTCCCGAGATCTTGGTCAACGCGCTGGCGAGAGCGCTGGGTTTGCCCGTCAAGAGGGCAGCCCCTCGGTCCGCTCCCAACTCTCGGTATCTCGACAGCGCGTTGATGAGGAGATAGGAGACGAAGTACACGATGACGCTGACCACCATCACGCCGATGAAGACCAAGGCGGTGTTCTGATCACGTCGGCCACGCATCATCGATCCCCACATCGCGCTGCGCACCATGAAGCCCGCCAATATCGCAGTAAAAGACGCCACCGTCATCACCGTGACGTCTCGGTGCGCGACATGGGAGAGCTCGTGCCCGAGCACTCCTTCGAGCTCGTCACGATTCAGGCGACGGAGCAAACCCGTGGTCACCACGACAACCGATCTGTTCGGAGACCGTCCCGTGGCGAAAGCATTCGGCGCCTCGCTATCGGCGATCCCCACACGGGGCTTGGGCATATCCGCCATGGCGCACAGTCGGTCGACAACGGCGTGCAGTTGCGGAGCCTGCTCCGGGGTCACTTCGACGGCCCGCATCGCCTTCATGGACAAGGTGTCCGAGAACCACCATTGCCCGAACAGCAGTGCGCCGCTGAGCCCGAGGATGAGAATCGCACTGAAGCCGAGGGCATACAGGGCTGCTGCGAGCACGACGTACAACAGCCCGAGGCCGAAAAGGGTCCCGAACATGCGGGCCGTCAAACCCCGGTCAGTGCCGTATCGCGTGCGCGCCACAGCGACGGACCCCTCTCTTCGCAACCGCTGGTGAGAACCGAACTCTGATAGCGCTCGTGACTTAGTTCTCGATCTCCGGCTTGCTCTCTGCCGAACCGAGTTCGTTCTTCATCGCCGCCAGGGTTGATTCGACCTCCGCTTGGCTGGCCATCTGCTCGAGTTCGGCGGTGATCGAGTCCTTGCCCATGCCCATCGGGTCCTCGAGGGCTCCGGTTGCCATCAATTCGTCAATGGCACCGGCCCGCGCTTGCATTTCGGCGGTCTTGTCTTCGGCGCGCTGGACGGCCATGCCGACGTCGCCGAGCTCGTCGGAGATACCGGCGAAGGCCTCGTTGATCTTGGTGGTCGCTTCGGCAGCCGAGTAGGTCGCCTTAATGGTCTCTTTACGGGTCCGGAACGACTCGACCTTGGTTTGCAGTTGCTGTGCGGCGACGGTGAGTTTCTCTTCTTGCTGCTGCAACTGCGCCAACTGACCCTGCAGGTCGGCGATCTGCTGGTGCAACCCGCTACGACGAGTTAAGGCCTCGCGGGCGAGATCCTCCCGACCCTGCGCCAGCGCCGCTCGGGCTTGCTCTTCCAGCGTGCTTTCCTTCTGCGACAGGCCCTGGAGTTGCAGTTCGATGCGCTTGCGGCTCGTGGCGACATCCGCCACGCCCCGACGGACTTTCTGCAGCAGCTCCAGTTGCTTCTCATAGGAGTAGTCGAGGGTTTCGCGAGGATCTTCGGCACGGTCGAGTGCCTTCGATGCCTTCGACTTGAAGATCAAGGTGAAGCGCTGCCACAGACCCATGGGTCCCTCCTTCGTCGTGCACGCCAGCGAATACGCGTAACTGACAACAGCCTAAGCGGGAACGTCGATGGTGGCTGTCCCCGCCCCCGCAGGCGGCGTTTGGCGCATTAGGCTGCGTGCATCATGGCTGGTTTTCCTAAGTTCTGGGGCGGGGCGGAGCCCACACCGAGCACTGAGCCGCAACCCGATCCAGGCGACCCTCGTGCACCCAAGGGTCGCGCGACGCCGTCGCGCAAAGAAGCCGAGGCGGCTCGCAAGCAGGGTCTTCGTGCATCGAGCCGGGGGCGCACAACCAAAGAAGGCAAGAAGGCCTCCCGGGAGGCCGAGCGCGAGGCGCGCTCTCGCCAACGCGCAGGAATGATGGTGGGCGACGAGCGCTACATGCCAGCACGGGACCGCGGTGCGAACCGTCGATTCGTGCGCAACTTCGTCGATGCTCGCTTCACCATCGCCGAATACTTCATCTTCATCGCCATCGCGGTCCTGCTCTTGGGATTCGTTCAAAATCCCGCGATTCAGTCATTCGTCTCTCTGGCGTTTTTCGCCGTGACCGCCCTGATCGTCATCGACACCGCCATCCTTCTCATCCAAATGAATATCCGGGCTAAGAAGGAATTCCCCGACAAGTCGGATCGTCGCGGACTGATGCTCTATGCGGTGATGCGAACGCTGCAACTTCGACGGCTTCGCCTTCCGCCACCGATGGTGACGCGCGGCGGCAAGCCGATCAAGCGCGGTGCCGACGGTAAGCCGATCAAGGACGCCTGAGCGGCACCTGTCGCCCTGCACAAGTTTCTCCTCGCAACATGCGGACTACCCTGACGTCGTGACGAGCACCGACGACGCGAGCGCCCCCAGCCAATGGTGGCCTGCTCCGTCGGCACACACCGCCGTCGATGCCGCTGTGCAGGTTCCAGGATCGAAATCCATGACGAACCGTGCGCTCATCCTCGCGGCACTCAGTGACGGCCCCAGCACGATCAGGCACGCGCTGCGCTCACGAGATACAGAATTGATGATCGATGCCTTGAGGTCGCTGGGCGTGGAGATTTCTGTTCTCGACGCAGATTCCCGCGTGAACATGACCCTTGAGGTGGTTCCTCACTTCCTCGGATCTACGGACGCTCGATCGATCGATGTCGGCCTGGCCGGCACGGTTATGCGATTTCTGCCTCCGGTCGCCGGACTCACGCAAGGCGACGTGATGTTCGACGGTGATCGCGCTGCTCGCCGGCGCCCGATGGCAACATTGATCGAAGCGATGCGTGATGTGGGCATGGAGGTCGACGACGCCGGCACAGGCACGCTTCCCTTCCTCGTCCATGGTCGAGGTGCGATTCCCGGCGGAGAAGTCGTCGTCGACGCTTCTCGCTCCAGCCAATTCGTGACAGCTCTGCTGCTGTCGGCCGCCCGCTTCGACGCCGGCGCCACGATTCATCACGTGGGGCCGGCCGTGCCCAGCACTCCGCATATCGACATGACGGTGCGCATGTTGGGCAGTCACGGCGTCCAGGTTCTCCAGAGTGCGGATGCACCGGTCGTTGGTCACTCCCGATTCACCTGGCATGTCGATCCCCAGGAGATTCGCGCCCACGATTGGACGATCGAGCCGGATGTTTCCAACGCACTTCCTTTTATCGCGGCAGCGATCGTCACCGGTGGCCGCATGCATATTCGTGATTGGCCACAGGAGTCACTCCAGCCCGCCGCCGAGGTCCTCGAGGTGCTCGGTGCCTTCGGCGCGCAGGTGACGCGAGATTCCACGGGACTGATCGTGGAGGGGCCATCGGAGAGCGAGGGGATCCGCGGGATAGACGTCGACCTCTCGGCCATCGGTGAGACCGCCCCCACGATGGCTGCCATTGCCGTCTTCGCTCGCTCGGCCAGCACGTTGCGGGGCATCGGCCACATCCGGGGCCACGAGACCGACCGGCTCGCCGCCTTGGAAACCGAAATCACCGGATTGGGCGGCTCGATCACCCAAACGAGCGACGGCCTGCGCATCGAGCCGTCCACCCTCCACGCGGGGACTTTTCACACCTATGACGACCACCGCATGGCTACCACCGCCGCCATCATCGGCGCCCGGGTGGGTGGAATCGACGTAGAGAACATCGACACCACTGCCAAGACGCTGCCAGATTTCGCCAACCTGTGGTCCGCGGTCATCACGTGACGGATCAGCGGTGAATCGCAACGAACGGCTCGACGAAGACGACGTTCGTGTTCGTCCCGGTCGCTCCAAGAGTCGGCCTCGCACCAAGGACCGACCCGACCACTCCCAGGCGCAATCGGCAACGGTCGTCACCGTCGACAGAGGACGCTTCACCATCATCGACGCCTCCGGTGAGCGCCACTATGCGGTGAAGGCCCGGGAGTTGGGCCGTAAGGGAATCGTGGTGGGCGACCTCATCGACGTCGTCGGTATGGATGACTCGACCGTCGTTCATCGAGACGGTCGGGAAAACTTCGCGCGCATCGTTCGTCGCCTGCCCCGCGAGACAACGCTCCGTCGCACTGCAGACGATGCTGACCCGGTCGAGCGCGTGATCGTGGCCAACGCGGATCAACTGGCCGTCGTCGTCGCGAGCACGAACCCGCAGCCGCGTACCGGCTTGATCGATCGAGCGTTGATCGCCGCTTTCGACGCCGGCATCACTGCCCTACTGATCGTCACCAAGACGGACCTGGCCCCCGCGACGGAGTTGACGGCGCTCTACGAGCCGCTCGGTCTTCCTGTCGTGGAAGTCGCGCACAAGGAGGTCACGTCGCACATTCGCGGCCTGTTCGCCGGCCACCGGACGGTGCTGATTGGTCACTCTGGTGTGGGCAAATCGACCCTGGTGAACGCGCTGGTGCCGGATGCCGAGCGGACCACGGGAGGCGTGAACGAGGTGACCGGAAAGGGACGACACACGTCGACGAGTGTGGTGGCGCTGCCGTTTACCGATCACGGCTTGATCATCGACACTCCTGGAATCCGTTCCTTCGGACTCGCACATGTCGATCTGGACCGCGTCATCCATGCTTTTTCAGATCTACGCGCCGCGTCGGACAACTGCCCACGCGGATGCTCGCACGACGAGGAGCACTGCGCCCTGGACACCGATCCCGACGTGAACCCAGCGCGGGTGAGCTCCCTACGACGGGTCCTGCGCAGCCGGGCGGAGGGCGAGAGTCGCAGTTAGGGCTCGACGAACTGACCCGGTGAGGTGTTCTCGATGATCGCCTCCCACACCGACGCCGAGCCTGAGTGGCCGGTGAGGATCGTGAACCACACGAGCACCACACTGGCGAGCACCACAAGCCCGCCCAGAACGAGCAGCCACCACGGCCGCGTTCGATTTCCCGGCACGCCGCGGGCAAACAGCCAGTAGATGGTCCACAAGACGAAGAAGACGGTCGCAATGACCGGGAGCACCTGCCCGTAGTCGTAGTGCGGATCGGGATATCCGACGCGTGAGGCGAGTTGGCTTCCGCTGAATCGACTCACCCACGCCGCCGCCACAGCGACGGCACCCACAATCGTCGTTGCTAGGCCGAGCCGATGCACCCACGATCGCCGAAGGACAACCGCGATCGCCCCGAGAGCAGCGAGAGGTAGGAGCACGACGACGGCATGGACGACGAGGCTGTGGGTAGGAAGCCCGAACACCGTGTCCAGCGGATTCGTCACGATTAAAGGGTAAGGGCTCGCGGCGGCCACGACATGAACCTCGCGAATCTGGCAACCTCGCGAATCCAACACCAGGGTGCGTGCCCTAGATTGCCCACCCATGGACGACCTCTCTTTGGCCTTGTCATTGGCTGACGCGGCCGACGCGATCGCCATGGACCGCTTTCTGGCGAGCGATCTCGTTGTGGAGACCAAGCCGGACATGACTCCGGTCAGTGACGCAGATCGAGCGGTGGAGGCGCAGTTGCGGACGATCCTGGAGCGCGATCGCCCCGCGGACGCCGTTCTCGGTGAGGAGTTCGGTGCGCGGGCGGACAGGCTGGACGCGACGCGCGAATGGATCATCGATCCCATCGACGGCACGAAGTCCTACGTGCGCGGCGTTCCCATCTGGGCGACGCTGATCGCCGTTCGTGAGGGCGATCAGATCACCACCGGCGTGGTGTCCGCACCGGCGCTCGGTAGGCGTTGGTGGGCGACTCGAGGCTCTGGAGCTTTCACATCGTCGCAGCACGTCTCGTCAGCGCAGGATCGTGCACGCGGTCCGCTGTCCGCGAGTCGGGTGTCACAGCTCGGTGACGCCTCGTTCGGCTTCTCCGATGGCATCGGGTGGGATCAAGGAGTGTTGAACAGGCTTCTGGACGCTACGTGGCGTCAACGCGGTTACGGCGACTTCTGGTCGCACATGTTGGTGGCCGAGGGCGCCATCGATATCGCCGCAGAGCCGGAGTTGAAGGTGCACGACGTGGCAGCGCTGGTGCCCATCATCGAGGAAAGTGGCGCTCGCGCGACAACTTTCACCGGCGATGCGGTGCGATGGGACGACCCCACGGTCGAGTTCTCGACGGTGACCACCAACGGGCACCTGCACGATGCAGTGCTCGACCTGATGCGCTCCTAACGTCGAAGTATTCGCCTACCGAGCACCCGGCAGGAATGTCATTCGTCACCGCGGGTGCACGTGCAGGGGCATGCCACCGCTCGGGCGAATAGTCACCAGCGGCTCCCCCGGCGGGAGACTCTGACCTTCGGGAAACTCCACCCGGAACCGCCGACCTAGCTCCGAGATCACCATCACCGCTTCCACGTAGGAGAAATCACGGCCGATACACAGGCGCGGTCCCGCGCCGAACGGAATGTGTGTGAAGCGGGGCACGTCCGAGGCGAACCTCGATGGATCGAAGACTTCGGGGTCGTCCCACAGATCCGGGTGACGGTGCAGCAGCCACGGGCTCACGATGATCAAGGCGCCCGCCGGGATCTCCACTCCGTCGATGCGATCGCTGGATCCGGCGGATCGGGTGATCAACCACGCCGGGGGGTACAGGCGCAAGGTCTCTTCCACGACGGCACGCGAGTACGTCAGGTGGGGAAAATCGCTATAGGCGATAGCCCGCGAAGGAGCGACAGATTCGGCCTCGCTCGCCACCGCATCGGCAACCGTCGGGTGCTCCGCCAGCAGGCCCCAGGCCCACCCCAAGGCGCTCGCCACGGTTTCGTGGCCGGCGACAATGAAGGTGACCAATTGATCGCGGATCTCTTCGACACTCAGCGGTTGGTCGTTTTCGTCACGAACCGACAGCAGCATTCCGAGGAGGTCCGCTCCCGGATCACTCGACCGCGCGGACATCATCGTCGACACCGCTGCATCCAGCCGGGCGACCGACCGCTTGAGGACGCGATTGGCGGGGGTGGGGAGCCACGATGGTGGCGTTATCGGGACGCGGGCCCGGGCGATGACAACGTCGAGGGCCTCGAGAGTCGCAGCGGCAATCTCTGCTGATTGGCCGGTGAGGTCCGTACTCATCAGCGACCCGGCGACGACTTCGAGCGCTGCGTTCATCATGAAGGCATCGGCGTCGATCACCGTGCGTTCGTCTATTCCTTGCCATTCGCGCGCGATCCGCGCGGTCGCCTCGGCGACGTGCGAACCGAGGTCGGCCAACGCATCGTGGTGAAAGGCCGGTTGCAGTACTCGTCGTTGGGTGCGCCACGTCGGGCCGTCCGATGTCAGGAGCCCATCCCCCGTGACCAACGACAACGCGCGGTACTGGATGGTCGACTTGCCGTAGTTGCGAGCGTTGTCGACGAGCACGCGGCGGACACCCTCGGGGCTATTGACCAGATAGGTCGGGGGCCGCGGGATGGGGAATTGAACGACGTCGCCGTGTTGCCGCCACACCTCGTTCAGATAACTCAGCGGATTGCGTCGAATGGCGCCCATGGAACGCACCATCGTTTGCCCCAGCGGGCCGGGGGCAGTGACGGGCGTTCGGAAGTAGTGAGTGGGCGTCTTGGTCACGACGTCAGAATCTGGTTCTCCTCGACCAGTAGGCGCACCCGCGCCGACACGTGGTCGAGCGAGTCTTGGGCTACCGCCTTGCCGATGTCCGTCGCGTAGGCCGCCTCGAAATCCTCGCGTGAGTCGAACCACAACTCCGCGACGCCGTCCACGTCCTCGGCATCAGCAACCAGGTTGAAGCGAATTTCGCGCACCTTGGGTAACTCGCACGCACGGGGTGCGTGTTCCTCCAGCCACCAGTGCGCGAACTCCTGCGAGGACATGTCCGATCGCTTCGTCAACAAAATCATTGCCTTGAACACCGTTGCTACTCCTGCCGCTTAGGGTTTGCGAACGCGGGCGCCGGGACGCCCTCCGCAGGACAATGCCAGAGCGATGACGATCTCGTCCGCGTGGGGCGCATCGGGGATGGCGATGTCGACAGCGTCCATATCGTCGAATACCCATCGGTCGTCCTTATTCCCTATCGGCATCGTGATGGGCGCACCGGGGCCGCCCAACTTCTTCGTGCCAGGGATGATGTCGGCTCCTCCCCCGATCGCTGCCCGCACCGGAGCACCGAAACGCGGGTGCAAGATGGCGGCACTGTGTTCTCTGTCGCCGTCCACACCGACGATGGCCCCCTTGCCGTAGCCCCGCACGTCAGCTCCGGTGAGACCAACCGACTGCAGTGCGGCGATGCACTTGTCGATGAGGAGTTGCGCGGATTCCGCCCCGAGCGCTTCGAGTTCGTCGAGGTCCTCGACACGGCCCCGCCCGGCGAGCGGATTCTCGACAACGACGGCACTGGTCGCCACCACCGTCGCGGGGCTGATGTCCGCGCCGGCTTCCCGGTGCGTTTCGTGAATTCCTGTGTGGATGTTGTCGATGGAGCCGCGGTAGGCGATCCGTCCAATGGCGTGCATCAAGACAACTTCTCGCCACGTCGGCCCTCGACGGGCTGCGCGTTTCAAGTAGACCGGCGACGCCATGTGCACGAAGGGCAGCGGGATGAATTCCGTGAAACCACCCGTGCGATCGTTGAGATCTCGCGT
The DNA here is from genome assembly GCA_010029945.1 of Actinomycetota bacterium. Taxonomy (GTDB): domain Bacteria; phylum Actinomycetota; class Actinomycetes; order S36-B12; family S36-B12; genus S36-B12. Next base: position 19,121 of record RGQW01000010.1, read on the forward strand.
TGCCAGGATGTGGGCAATCCAGTGTTCGGGGTGTTCGACGCTTCCGAACATGATCGTGACGTTCGATCGCAACCCGAGCGAATGCGCCGTTTCGTGGACCATCAACCACTCGTCCGTCGTCACCTTGTCCGGACACAAGATCGCCCGCACGTCGTCGTGCAGGATCTCCGCGGCCGTCCCCGGCAGCGATGCCAGTCCTGCTTCTTTCATCCGCGATAGGTAGGACTCAAGGGGCTCACCGAGTCGACGCGAGCCTTCCAGCACTTCGAGCGCCGTGAATCCGTGCACGTGCATGGTTGGGACGGCTTCCTTCACCAACTTCGTCACCCGCACGTAGTAATCCCCATCGAAGTCCGGGTGAATTCCGCCTTGCAGACACACCTCGGTTGCTCCGCGGGATGCTGCCTCTACAACCCGGGCAACGATTTCCTCATCATCGAGAAGGTACGGGCGTCCACGCAGATTCAACGACAGCGGACCCTTAGAGAACCCGCAGAAGGTGCACTTGTAGGTGCAGACATTCGTGTAGTTGATGTTGCGGTTACGGACGAAGGTGACGGTGTTGCCATTGGCGTTCGCCCTCAACTCGTCCGCGAGTTCGGCTATCGCCGGCACCTCGCGACCACGGGCCGCAAACAAGATCGCGAGTTGCTCGGCTTCGACCCGCTGCCCCGAACGGACACCGTCGAGGACTTCGCGGACGGCACCACCGATGGAGACGTGCTGCGGAATGAGCGTGGTGGGTGTCCGGTCTGCTCCCGAGTACCAGGCGCTGGACCGGCGTCCGATCTGAACCACTTCGGCTCCGGTTCCAACGTTGACGGCGTCGGCGTAGGTCTCCGGGAACACCGACCCCGGGTCGTCGCGGGCCAAACCCTCGGCATCGCTTCGATCTAGGACGGCGAAGTGCAGTCCTTCGTCCAACCACCGTTGCCGGTCGCGCGCGAACTCGGGATAGATCGTGAGCCGTGGCGCCAACTCGAGTCCGCGCGACGCTGTCGCGTCACCCAGAGCATCCAGGGCCGGCCACGGGCGTTCAGGGTTCACGTGGTCCGCCGTTACCGGGGAGACTCCTCCGAAGTCGTCGATACCCGCGTCCAGAAGCGCTCCGATGTCGTCGACGAGATTCGGTGGTGCTTGCACGTGAATGTCCGCCGGCAGGATCGATCCCGCTAATTGGATCGCATCGACAAGGTCGTCCATCGAACACGCGGGCGCATCACGCATCGCCGTCCCGTCCTTGGGTACGAAGTTCTGAACGATGACTTCCTGCACGTGGCCGTGACGTCCATGGCTGGATGCGATCGCTTCGAGAGCCTCGATCCGGTCCTCGCGGGACTCCCCGAAGCCGACCAAGATCCCTGTGGTGAACGGGATGGACAACTCCCCGGCCCACTCCAACGTCGCCAAGCGGCGCTGCGGATCCTTATCGGGGGCTCCTCGATGCGCAGCAAGGTTCGGATTGAGAGATTCGATCATCATTCCCTGGCTCGGCGCCACCGTGCGCAACCGCGCGAGGTCATCCTTGGAGAGTGCACCCGCATTCGCGTGCGGGAGCAAACCCGTCGTCTCGAGTACGTGTCGACATGCAGCAACCAGGTAATCCACCGTCGATGCGTATCCGTGCTCATAGAGCCAGGCGGCAGCCTCGGGGTAGCGCTCTTCGGGGTACTCGCCGAGAGTGAACAGGGCTTCGTGGCATCCGGCGAGTGCACCCTGGGTGGCAATCGCTTCGACCTGATCCAACGTCAAGTACGGGGCCGGGAGGTGTCGCGGGGATTGCGCGAACGTGCAATAACCGCAACGGTCTCGACACAAATGGGTGAGCGGGATGAATACCTTCGGCGAGAACGTCACGCGACGGCTCGTGCGCTGTCTCACTCGGCCTCCTTCGATGCTCGACTCAACCGCGGAGACAAATAACGAATCGACCGCGACCTCGCCCATCGTGGCACATTCGGCGCGACCGGGCTTTCGTTGGCGCTAGTTACCCGAAGGCGCACGTTTTTTTTCAGCTCCGGGTGATATTCAGCGAAACGTTTCGAACACAAAAAGTCGACCGGCCGTCGCCGCAGTCAGCCGCGTACGCTTTCGGGCACTGCACCGGGCGTGAAAGTGCGCACGCCAGCCCGCGAGGCGGTCCAGGTCCATCCTGGCTCGCGCTCAGGAGCCTCCTCGCTGACGATTTCCAAGGTGGCGTCCTTGATGTGGCCCGACTCCCACTCGAGGATCTGGCGGGTATCGAGGACGATGTCGCTCGAGCCGGGCTGCCACTCTGCGGCAAGGGTCGCAAAATCTATCCGTCGAATCGATGCCGGAGATTGTCCTTCTGACATCCAGGAGGTCACATCACCCACGGCCTGACGCACCGGCCGGTCGATGCCGATCCGGACAATTTCGCGTTGCGCGGCCGCCACCTGTTCACGCGTGTCACCGATGAGTGTGAGCGGTGTTCCCCACGGAATCATCCAGCCGAGATAGTTGACGAACGAGCCGCTCAGGTCGACGTTGATGGAGCCGGGCACGTGCGCCGGCATGAACACCGCGCGCGATCGCAGATCCACCACCCACTCCCCGGCCTCGATGCGTCGTCGCAACTCGGCGGCGTCTGCCACTTCGGGAGCGGACAGATCGACGCCGGTAGGACCCGCGGCATTGGCAGGACCCATGTGTGCGTAGTAAGCGGGGAAGACGTCGAGTCCGGCGAGGACCATGTCCACGAAATCGGACTCCGTTTGGGTCAGGGCTGGGTTGGTCTGACGCTCCTGCTCGAGGGAGGACTCCGTGCCGGTCGTCTGAATCGACGAGCAGAATGAGCCGAACCCGTGGGTCGGATAGATCCTGGTGTGGCCGTCGAGTTGGTCGACGAGTTTGTGCGCCGAGTGCCATTGATCGGCCGCCTGTTGCTTCGTCGCCTCTGGTGACACAAGGTCGGGGCGGCCAACCGTGCCGTACAGCAGCGACCCACCGGTGAACACCATTCCGGGCAGTCCGTCACCCGAACCGCCGTCTCGGGACACGGCGAAAGAGATGTGATGCGGGGTGTGGCCGGGA
>RGQW01000091.1 GCA_010029945.1 Actinomycetota bacterium
AGTGCTCCGCAACGAATGCACGTGCGGCATCGACCACATCGATCGTCCGCTGGTAGCACTCGCGTGAGTCCTCGGCCCACGTCACCAGGCCATGGTGGGCGAGCACGACCCCCTCGTAGTGAGCCAAGTCGCCGACGATCTTGCTCAGCTCAAAGCCCGGACGAATCCAGTCCACGTAGGCGAACCCGTCTCCCAGGGCTTCGCGCGTGACACGTTCTCCTTCGGCGTGGTTCGTCAGCGCGCAGATGGCGTCGGCGTGCACGTGGTCAATGTGGGTGAACGGCAGGAAGGCGTGCAAGAGGGTCTCGATAGAGGGGCGCCGCGCGCCGGGATCCATCAGAGCCCGGGTCACAAGATCGGTCATCTCCTCGTCGGTCATCTCACCGCGATCACGCAGCGCTGTCAGTTCCGAAAGACGCAACGCCGGGTAGTCCGTGTCGATCGACCCGCGCATGTCGGCGCCAGAACCCTTGACCCACATCACCTGCTGCTCTCGCCCGAGGTGATCAACGACCGTCCCCTTGGCCGACGTGTTGCCCCCGCCATACACGACAAGTGACGCGTCATCACCAATGCGATTCGAACGGTCGACGAGCTGTCGAAGTGGGGTCAGTTACGAAGGGGATGCCGGCTGCGTGGCAGGCAAGGGCGACCGAGACCGATCCGATCTTGTTCGCCGTATCTCCATTCCGCGCAATGCGATCCGCTCCAATGATCGCCACGTCTACCAGTGAGCGAAGAATCGTCGAGGCGGCGGCACCGTCGGATTGGATGACGTGCGGGATCTGATCCTGAGTCAACTCCCACGACGTCAGCCGCGAGCCCTGCAGCAGGGGACGAGTTTCGTCGGCGTAGACCTGCTCGACGTCACCACGCAGGTGCAACTCTCGAATGATCCCCAAGGCTGTCCCCCAAGCGGTCGTCGCCAAAGAGCCGGTATTGCAGTGCGTGAGGATGCGCAGCGGTCGAGTCATGGTGTTGGCCAGAATCCAATCCGCTCCTCGTCGCGACAGTTCACGATTAGCTGCTTCGTCTTCTTCGGCGATCCGATCCGCTTCGGCTAGAACTGCGTCGACGCCACCGGCGACCATGGGCCGCACACGGTCCACACCCCAGGCGAGGTTGACCGCTGTCGGTCGTGCATCGCGGATCCGAGTGATCTCCGAATCGAGGCGGGCGGCATCCCAGTTCTCCCGTTCACCCTGCAACATCGCGACGGCCACTCCATAGCCACCCACGGCACCCAACGCCGGGGCGCCACGCACGACGAGCCGGATGATCGCGTCAACCACATCGTCCACTTGGCTGCACGTGACATACGTTTCCGACGTCGGCAGCTCGGTCTGATCAATCAAGACCAAGGCTTGGTTCGACCACTGGACCGCACGAATGTCATCCACGAGATCTCCAACTGAGCAGTTGTCCTACAAGTGGCGGTTAGGCTAGCGCACCGAGGGGGTAACTGTGAGTGGAACCGACGTGACAGGAACGGGTACGACGCGAGGAACCTCGCGGGTACCTCTCGGTCGAGAAATCGCCGAAGACCTCCGCCGGAGAATCGTCGGGGGTGAGTTCCCTCCCGGAGCGAGGCTTCCCAGCGAGACCGATCTCGCCGCCGCCTACCGAGTTTCCCGCGTGACCATTCGTACCGCCGCCAAGGCACTCGAATCCCAAGGCCTGGTCGACATTCGTCACGGATCCGGCATGTTTGTCGTCGACTTCGGTGGCCAGATCCGGTCTGGAGTTCAAGAACTTCGATCGATCACCGAAACGATTGCCGAGATGGGCCTCGAGCCGGGTGTGGAGTACCACTCGATCTCACGCCGCCCCGGATCACGCCACGAATCAACCCGCCTTCACCTTGACAGTGGTGCAGACGTTCTCGAACTCCAGCGTGCCATTACCGCCGACGGTGAAGTCGTGGCGTACTCGTACGACGTTCTGCCCGCGGGTGACATGACGACCGAAGTCGAGAAGAGTTTCGGTGACGGCTCCATGTTCGCGTCCATGGATCGGATCGGCTTGGTCTCCGTCAGGGCTCTCGCGGAGTTGCACGCCGTCCATTCGGCCGACATCGGCTGGGGCGATGACCGTCCCGATAACGGTCTCTACCTCCTCCTCGACCAAGTGCACTTCGACCGCGACGGAACCCCCGTCGCATACAGCCAGACATATTTCGTCGAAGGACGCTTTCAGTTCGTGTTGCTACGCACGCGGTGACGCTCGGGCACTGAAGTGTCAGCCGCTATCCTGAGGGCTGTGCGCATTCCCCGATGGTCGGAAATCCGAGAACTCGCGCAGTTCGAAACCCCCAATCTGAACTCGCGAGAGCGGGCACTCGGAAGAGCGGCGAGCCTGAGCGATATCCGCGCCATCGCGAAGAGGTTCACTCCGCGGGCGGTGTTCGACTACACCGACGGCTCCGCCGGAGAAGAACTTGCTCTGTTGCGTCAGCGCCAACTTTTCCGCTCCGTTGAATTCCGTCCCACCGCTCTGGTCGACGTTTCGAATGTCGACCCTTCGACAACGTTCCTCGGTTCGCCGGTGGATCTCCCGATCGGTTTCGGTCCCACCGGATTCACGCGCATGATGCATCACGCCGGAGAGGAAGCCACTGCGTCCGTTGCACGCGATAACAACCTCGCGTTTGTTCTCTCCACACTCGGCACCACCAGCCCGGAAGACCTGCAAAGGGTTGCTGCCGGGGGGAACAATTGGTTCCAGTTGTACATATCGAAAGACCGTTCCATCACCCACGACTTGCTCGACAGGGTCGAGTCGGCCGGCTACAGCACGATCGAACTCACGATCGACACTCCCGTCGGTGGTATTCGTCGCCGAGACATTCGCAACGGTCTGACCGTTCCTCCAAGACTCACCGTGTCCACCGCCCTCGACATGGCGCTGCATCCCACGTGGGTGTGGAACGCCTTGACGCATGAGCCGTTGGAATTCGCGTCCTTGAAGAACTCGGAGGGCACCGTCGGGGAACTGCTCAGCCGCGTTTTCGATGCATCATTGACGATCGATGACGTCTCATGGCTTCGAGACCGGTGGCCCGGGAAACTCGTCGTCAAGGGGGTCCAGTCCGTCACCACATCCAAGGAATTGTCGGCCGCCGGCGTCGACGCGATCGTCTTGTCCAACCACGGCGGACGCCAACTGGATCGTGCGCCGGTTCCGATGGAGTTGCTCCCCGATGTGGTTGCAGCGGTTCCCGAGGACTGCGAGGTGTACCTCGACGGTGGCATTACCGACGGCGCGGATGCGCTGGCGGCTGTCGCACTGGGAGCGCGCGGTGTCTTCGTCGGTCGCGCGCACCTCTACGGCCTGATGGCCGGAGGACAATCGGGCGTGCGAAAGGTCGTGGAGCTGTTCCGTGAACAGGTCACGACTCAGATGGCGCTCCTGGGCGTTCGAACGCTCGCGGATCTCTCACCCGAACATATTCGCTTCCGGTAAGGGACTACTCCGAGTCGAGCGGAAGCGTGATCGTTTCGCTCTTCGCGACCACATGTGAGTCCGCGTCGTACACCGTGACTGTTTCATCTTCAACGATGAGATTGCCGTCAGCGTCTCGCACGTCAATCGTCTCGTCCACGAGTGAGCCTTCGGGGGCGGAAGCGACGACGAGATCGTCGGTGACGGTGCCGATCACGTTGTCGTTCTCGTCAAGGACAACCTCTACCTCGATGTCTTCACCGATCTCAATGTCGTCGTCCGGCATGTCTTCTCCATTTCCCTCGTCGTCGGTTGTGGTCACGCTACTGGCTAGAAGATAACGCCCTTGTGCAGGATGAAACAGCCGTAGGGCTGGTCCTCCAACGTATGCACCACCGCGTACGCGGCAGATGCCCGCTGGTAGAAGTCCAAGCGCGGAATGACGCCGTACTCCAGGCTGCGCCCCTCGCTCTCACTGGCGAGAGCCAGAAGGCCGTTCTGCAAGGACGTCATCTTGATCTTCAACAGGTCACCGCTGAGCAAGGGGTCGATTCCTTTGAGCATGCGGGAAACCTATCCCGTTCCTCTCGGCCCTCGCTAGCCTGTTGGACGGTGACGGCTCCGCCGTCACGTTGACAGAAGGGCGGGAAATGACCGGCATCAAGGCTGCTGTCCTGACCGGACCTACGTCGTATGAGGTCCAGGAGTTCCCCCACCCGGCGCTCGAAGACGGCGCCCTGCTGATGCAGATCGAAATGTCCGGGATCTGCGGCACGGATAAGCACACGTACCTCGGCGAAACAAAGCAGTACGCCGGCACCCCGGCGGAGACAGACACACCGTTCCCCATCATTCAAGGCCACGAGAACGTGGGAGTTATTTCCGAGATCACACCCACCGCCGCAGAGTCCTTAGAGTTCTACGGTCGACCACTGAAGGTCGGGGATCGCATCACGATGTGCCCCGACATCGTGTGCGGTTCGTGTTACGAATGCACACACGTCATGGGATACGTGTGGTGCGAGAACAGCGACTGCTACGGAAACTCCTATTCGTCCGCCGATCCACCGCATCTGATGGGTGGCTGGGCAGAGCAGATGTACATCCGTCCTGACACGTTCGTCTACAAAGTTCCTTCGGGCCTGAGTCCACGCGTCGCTGTTCTCGCCGAGCTCATGGCCTGCACGGCGTCACTCGACAAGCTGAAGGAGTTCTCGTCCTACGCGATCGAGGGCTTTAACTCCGGCGACACCGTGGTGGTGATCGGTTCCGGGCCGCTCGGCCTTCTGCACATCGTCAAGGCAGACATGATGGGAGCAGGTCGGATCATCGCCACCGACCTCAGCGAGCACCGGTTGTCCTTCGCGAAACGGTGCGGCGCGAACGCGACATTGAATGCCTCGCAATCATCCGCCGAGGAGCGCATCCACCAGGTCATGGAGATGACTCGTGGGCGAGGTGCGGACGTTGTGCTGCATATGGCCAATACCCCGGCCTCCTTCATCGAGGGCATCGAGATGCTCAAGCGCGGCGGCATGATGCTGGAGATGGGAAATTTCGCTGATACCGGAGATATCAACATGAACATCCACCGGCACATCTGCAGCAAGAACATTCGACTCATCGGTCTGACCAACCATCCCTCCACGGGCTACGGCCCCGCCATGGATCTCCTCGAGCGGTACGCCGATCGATACCCCTTCGACGACTTCGTCAGTCACGAGTACGCGCTCGCAGATGTAGACGAGGCCATGCGCATGTCGATGGATACCGAAAGCTTGAAAGTGGTCATCAACCCGAACCTTTGAGACGCCGCTCAGGTGTCGTGATTCTTGGCACCCAGACTTGGAAATGGCGCGCTTCCATGTTCTAGTGGAGACATGGATCGACTTCTTCTCTTTGCCGACGATGGCTCTGATGGCTCCACCCACGCATGGGAGTGGGTTAGCGCGCAGTCATGGCCTGGATGGCAGGTGCGCGTACTCACCGTTCAGCATCAGGGCATTGACCACCGCGATCCCCAGCCACCGCAGCCGTGGTCTCCTGCATCACCAAGAAAGCTTCCCGCTGAGGCAGGGGTGACATCGCTGACGCATATGGTGGCCGACGGTGATCCGCGAGAGGTCCTGTCCACTACCCCGGCGGACTTGCTGGTCATCGGGCCGCGCGGCTCCGGTCTCCTCAAAAGGCTGCACGTGGGCAGTGTCGCCGAGGCGCTTTTGGACAATCCATCGGCTCCATTGCTGGTTGCTCACGACAACCACACCGTCGAACACATCACCGTTGCGGTTGATGGGTCGGGATACTCCGAGCAGGCCGTGAGGATCGTCGCCGCTCTACCGTGGATTGGGGCTACCCGCGTCACCTTGTTGGGTGTGGACGAAGGCGACGGGAGGGCGCCTGCGGCCGTCGAGAGTGCTGCCGAGCTGCTGGGGTCCCATGCACTGGCGGTTGATCGCCGGGTAATACCGCACGATGAGAACGCGTTGACGGTGAACGTTCGACATGAGATCGATAGCTTCCTCGCCGAGCATCGATGCGACCTCATCGTCGTCGGAACGAAAGGCTTGACGGGAAGCAAGCGACTCAGGCTGGGTTCCGTGGCCGACTACCTAGCTCATCACGTTCGGTGCTCGATCTTGATCGTTCGCGACACCTACCGAGCGCGGTAGCCGTACGACTACGGCACCATCACGCTGCGGATCACCGCCGTGTGCTCGGGAGTCGAACCACAACAGGACCCGACGACGTCCACTCCGAGATCCTTCAATAGCCGGGCCAGGTCACCCATCCCATCCGGTGTTCCGTTGTAGACGAAGTCCGCACCGACAAGCTCTGGCAAGCCCGCGTTCGATTGCATCAGCAGTAACGAGCCGTCCGGGCGTGCTTCGACCATCTTTCGGGCAATCGACTCCATCTCGTCGAAGCCGCGTCCGCAGTTTGCACCCACCACATCCGCACCCATCGCCGACAGCTCGACAACGGCCTGCTCCGGCGACACACCCATCATCGTGTGCAAGTTGGTGTCGAAGCTCAGTGTCGCGAAAACCGGAATGTCCGGAGCCACCTGACGACTCGCGTCGACCGCGGCCCGCACTTCCGTCAGATCGCTCATCGTTTCGATGATGATGCCGTCCACACCACCG
>RGQW01000092.1 GCA_010029945.1 Actinomycetota bacterium
GGATCGACGATCCGATGGGCGAAGGTGTCGCCGCTGATCAACAACAGGGGAAGACGGTTCGTAATAGCAACGCCGGCGGCCGTGACCATGTTGGTGCACCCGGGGCCAATGGAGGACGTCGCCACCATGATCTGCTTGCGGCGCTTGGCCTTGGCGTAGGCGACAGCGGACAGGGCCATCGATTGTTCGTTGTGTCCTCGCCATGTGGGGAACTCGTCCTTCACTTCGGCGAGTGCCTCGGCCAGAGCCGTGACGTTGCCATGACCGAAGATGCCGAACGCGCCCGGGAAAAGGGGGACCACCTGGCCGTCGATCTCGGTCTTTTGGGCGGTGAGCCAACGGACGAGGGCTTGGGCCATGGTCAAGCGGATGGTCTCCACGGTGTCCTCCAGGAGCGGATCGAAAGTAGGGGTCGAAACTCAGCGGGTGCTGTGCCATGCTGTGCGTTGGCACGTTCCAACTTAGGGGTTGGAGTGCCCCCTGGACAAGGGAAAAGATCCAGAATCTTTGGCCAAAAGCCGTGAAAGGACCGCTATGAGCGACATGTTGAGCCGGGTCGCGGGAGCTCCCATCACCTGGGGTGCAGATGCCTCCGCTGGGTGGGGCTACCTGATGGATCCAGCCAGGGTGATGTCAGAAATGCGGGAAGCGGGCTTGAGCGCCACCGAACTCGGCCCCGACGGCTTCTTGCCCAGCGATCCGCAGGAGTTGAAGGACTTCGTCGCCGGCTACGACATGTCCATGGTGGGAGGCTTCGTTCCGGCCATCTTGTATCGGGACAAGGACATGGACGCCGACATCCAGTACTTCGAACGGGCGAGCGACCAACTGGCCGCCGCGGGGGCGTCGAATGTTGTCCTGGGCCCTCGTTCCCACTATGACGGCTATGACACCGAGATCGATATGGACGATGATCAGTGGGCGGTCTTCCTGCGAAACCTTCGACGCTTTCAAGACATCACCGAAGAGCGTGGACTGCAGACCGCACTGCACCCGCACTGGGGCATGGCGATCTCGCGACAGAATCAAGTGGATCGATTGCTGAATTCGTGTGATGTGGGGATGTGCGTGGATGCCGGCCACCTATTCCTGTCCGGCGTTGATCCCCTCCAGGTGGTCAAAGACGCCGGAGACCGGGTTCTGCACGTTCACATCAAAGACCTCACGAACGAGATGGCCGAGAAGGTGCGCAGCGGCGAAGTTCCCTTCCGGCAAGCGACGATCGACGGAATGTTCGTCCCGGCCGGCTCGGGGGATGTCGATCTGGCGGGAATCATCCGGTATCTCGAAGGTCGCGGATACCAGGGTTGGTACGTGTTGGAGCAGGACTGCTCCCTGACCGAAGATCCGGCGCCGGGTACCGGGCCCATTGAGGACGCTAAGGCAAGCGTCGAGTTCCTGAAGAAGGTCGCCGCGACATTGTGAACCCCGACGTTCGGGTCCTGGGGAGCCACGTAGCCAAACTGGGTGAGTCACCCGTGTGGTCAGGACGCGACTCGACCTTGTACTGGGTGGATGTCGATGGATGTTCTATCCAGGCGCTGTTGTGGGGGAGCACCGAGCCGGTGACGTGGGCGTTGCCGGGCAGGCCATCGTGCATCGCGATGACCGAAGACGCCTCGTCTTTCATCGTCGGCATGGGTGCAGGCATCATCGAGTACAACCGGGATTCTGGCGAGTGGGTGGAACTAGCCGCCCTGGAGAGCGATCCGTTCGTTCGCATGAACGATGGTCGCACCGACCCCGCTGGCCGATTGTGGATCGGCTCGATGGATGAGAGAGCCGTCGATGACCCAGATTTTCCACGCGGGCACCTCTTCCGGGTCGAGCGGGACGGTTCTGCTGCAGCAGTGGTGGACAGTGTGGGCACATCCAATGGCCTTGCCTTCGCTCCTGACGGCTCCGTCATGTACTGGACGGATACCTCGCAGCAGGTGGTGTGGGCATTCGATTACGACGTCGATACCGGGAGTGCGCACAACCAACGGCCGTTGATCGATTTCTCCTCGATGCCCGGAAAGCCCGACGGGGCGTGCATAGATGCAGAGGGCTGCTACTGGGTTGCATGTGTGTATGGCTGGTCGGTGGTGCGCATCACGCCGACAGGGAAACTAGATCGGCGCGTCGAGCTGCCGGTGCACAAGCCTTCGATGCCCGCTTTCGCCGGACCGAATCTCGAGACCATGGTGGTGACGTCGATCAGTTCGGGCGGGAGGCACCCGGCCGAGGAGGGCCCGGTTCCCGCCGGTTCTCTCATCGCCTTCGAGCCCGGCACCCGTGGGGTGCCCGAGCCGGTCTGCCGCGTCCGCGTGTGATCAGTAGGTGCTGGTGATTGTCTGGGCCACCGTGCCGCGGGCTGTGGCCAGATCCTCGCCCACCTGCTTGCGTAGGGCGACGACATCCGCGCTGACGGTGACCATCCCGAATCCCTGATCCATGCGCTTGTCGCACAGGGCCGCCGAAGCGTGGACCCCGGGAACAACTCCGTGGCGTCGGCATCCGGCAACAATCTCCAGCATTGCCTCATCAAGGCGAGGATCGGTTGTGTTCGGCTTTATCCCCAGGCTGATGGACAGGTCGTTCGGACCCACGTAGATGGCTTCGATGCCGGGCACACTGAGGATGTCGTCGATGTTGTTCATGGCCTCGCGGGTCTCGATCATGGGAATGACAGAGATCTGATCACCAGCGAAGTCGAAGTAATCATCCCCCTCCACCAGTACAGCTCGGGTGGGACCGTAACTGCGCTCACCATCGGGGGCGTAGCGGGTGAAAGACAAGGCCTGTTCGCAGGAGGCTCGATCGTTGACCATGGGGACAATCACGGCCCGTGCACCGGCGTCGAGTGCCTTGCCGATGTGGCCCGAATCGCAGGACGGCACGCGCACCATCGGAGTGGATGCGCCGATCGAGAGCACCTGAAGCATCGGCAGCATCCCGGAGTAGTCGATCGCCCCATGCTGGGTGTCGATGACGACATAGTCGAACCCTGCGGTGCCCATAACCTCGGCGTTGAGGGTGGAGGAATTGGAAATCCAACCGCCGATGGCGGTTCCGCCCGATCGAATGGTCTCCAGCCACGGATTCGCACGCATCTCATACCTCTCGCTTGACACCGTATGGTGAGGCTACGCGCTGCATCGGCGCGTGCGATTGTGGGGTTCATGGTGAACGGTGACGTGGTCGTCACGTGGCCGGCGTATGAGGCCGATGGGCCGACGACGGGTGCGCTGTTGACGCAGGCAGGGCTCGGAATCCGTTTGCATCCCAGAACCGACAATCGAACACCGAAGGAACTCTCGGACATCCTGGGTGATGCGGTAGGCGTCATCGCAAGCACGGACCCCTTCGACGCGAGCGTCTTTGCGGCGTGCCCAAATCTGCGAGTGATCGCCCGCACTGGAATAGGCGTTGAAGCCGTCGATCTAGACGCGGCCACGTCCGCCGGTGTCGTCGTCGCGACGACTCCGGGGGCGAATGGTGAAGCGGTGGCCGACCACGCTTTGGCGATGATCCTGGCTCTGCAGCGGCGACTATCGGAGAACGACGCGGCCATTCGTGACGGTCGCTGGGACCGGGCGGGCACGTTGACCCCGAGTGATCTCTACGGGGCGACCGTTGGTCTGGTGGGTTCCGGCGCGATCGGACGTGCGGTTATTCGTCGATTGAGTGCCTTCGGTTCGTCGGTCATCGTGCACGACCCATACCTGGACACCGCTCCCGAAGGCTGCGAACTCGTCGATCTTGACACGCTTCTGGCACGCAGCGATGTCCTGACGGTGCACGCGCCACTGACCGAAGGCACCCGTGGCTTGCTAGGCGCCGATCAGTTCGCCGCGATGAAGCAAGGCGCGTTCGTCGTCAACGTTTCACGCGGCGGCATCATCGATGAGAGCGCACTCGCGGACTCGATTCGCTCGGGCCATCTCGCCGGCGCGGGTTTGGATACATTCGGACGAGAGCCGATCGGCGAGTCACCCCTTCGCGAACTCCCGACCGTCATCATGTCGCCGCATATCGCTGGGTTGAGTCACCGGACGATCGCCGACATGACCTGACCGTTCGCCGAGCTAGACGCGGCGGAAGATCAGCGCCCGCTTGACTTCCTGAATCGCCTTGGTGACCTCGATGCCGCGGGGACAAGCATCGGTGCAGTTGAAGGTGGTGCGACAGCGCCACACCCCCTCTTTATCGTTCAGGACTTCGAGGCGCTGCTCGAAGCCTGAGTCTCGACTGTCGAAGATGAAGCGGTGTGCCGCAACGATCGCGGCCGGCCCGAAGTACTGATCGTCGGTCCAGTAGACGGGGCACGAAGTCGTGCACGCGGCACACAGGATGCATTTGGTGGTGTCATCGAAGCGCGCTCTGTCTTCGGCCGACTGCAGGCGTTCGCGACTCGGCTCGTGGCCTTCGGGGATGAGGAAGGGAAGTACCTGGCGGTAAGCCGCGAAGAACGGCTCCATGTCGACGATCAGGTCCTTTTCGACCGACAGGCCCTTGATGGCTTCGACGGTGATGGGCTTGTCCGTGTCCAGATCCTTGACCAGTGTCTTGCACGCGAGCCGGTTTCGGCCGTTGATGCGCATCGCGTCGGAGCCGCAGATCCCGTGACCGCACGAGCGGCGGAAACTCAACGTGCCGTCGAGTTCCCCTTTGATTTTCTCCAAAGCCGTGAGAACCCTGTCCGTGGGGAACAGTGCGACGGTGTAGTCCTCCCAGTGTGGCTCTGAGTCGTGCTCGGGGAGAAAGCGGCGAATACGGAAGGTGACGTCGGTGGCGACCGGTACGTCCGCCTCCGGCGGCGCTGTTTCCTCGATGACCGCGGCCATCAGTACTTGCGCTCCATCGGCTCGTACCGGGTCATCGTCACCGGCTTGTAGTCCAGGCGCACGTAGTCCTCGCCGCTGACGTCCTCGGACTTGTACGCCATGGTGTGACGCATGAAGTTCACGTCGTCACGATTCGGGTAATCCTCGCGGGCATGACCACCTCGGCGAGATCGAGGAGGAAGCCGAGCTCGATCGCCTCGATGAGGTCGGTGTTGTAGCGCGTCCCCTTGTCCTGGATGGACACGTTCGCGTAGCGAGCCTTGAGCTCTTGGACGTCACTGAGGGCTTGCTTCAAGGTGGCCTCGGTGCGGTACACCTGCGCATTCATGTCCATCGTGTCCTGCATGTCCTTGCGCAGTACAGCGGTGCGCTCATTGCCCGACGCGGAGCGAAGACGTTCCACCAGCGCGATGGTCGCTCCCTGGGGATCGTCGGGGAGTTCGGCATGCTCAACGGAGTTCGCGTACTCGGCGGCCGCGATGCCGGCGCGGCGACCGAACACGTTGATGTCGAGCAGCGAGTTGGTGCCCAGGCGGTTGGCCCCATGCACCGACACGCAGGCCACCTCGCCGGCGGCATATAAGCCGGGGACGATGTGCTCGTTGTCTCGAAGAACCTCGGTGTCGACGTTCGTGGGAACGCCCCCCATCGCGTAGTGGGCGGTCGGGAAGACCGGCACGAGTTCGGTGATCGGATCGACGCCGAGGTAGGTGCGGGAGAACTCGGTGATGTCGGGCAGTTTGGATTCCACCTGTTCAGCAGGCAGGTGGGTGAGGTCGAGGTAGACGTAATCCTTGTTCGGACCAGCGCCGCGTCCCTCGCGCACCTCCTGCACCATCGCCCGCGCGACCATGTCCCGGGGGGCGAGGTCCTTGATCGTAGGTGCGTAGCGCTCCATGAAGCGTTCACCGGAAGCGTTGCGCAGGATTCCACCTTCGCCGCGCGCACCCTCGGTCAGGAGAACACCGAGGCCGGCGAGGCCCGTGGGATGGAATTGGTAGAACTCCATGTCTTCCAGCGGCAGCCCATTGCGCCAGATGATGCCCATCCCGTCACCGGTGAGCGTGTGGGCGTTGGAGGTCGTCTTCCAGACCTTCCCGTAGCCACCGGTGGCGAAGACCACGGACTTCGCTCGGAAGACGTGGATCTCGCCGGTCGCCAGTTCGTAGGCGACCGCACCGGCGGCAACCGGCTCGCCGGAGTCTTCGTTCAAGATGATGTCGAGCACGTAGAACTCGTTAAAGAACTCCACGCCCTCCTTTATGCAGTTTTGGTAGAGGGTCTGCAAGATCATGTGGCCGGTGCGGTCGGCCGCGTAGCACGAGCGGCGAACGGCGGCCTCGCCGTGGTTGCGCGTGTGACCGCCGAACCGACGCTGGTCGATGCGACCTTCGGGCGTCCGGTTGAACGGCAGACCCATCTTTTCCAGATCCAGGACAGC
>RGQW01000093.1 GCA_010029945.1 Actinomycetota bacterium
GCCCACCATCCTTCGGCCGATGCAGCGCATTGCCGCGGGCCGAGCATCCAGAGCCATGAGTTTTGGTTCGGGCTACGTGGTTGTGTGGGCGGTCCTCGCGCTTCCTGCGTGGATTGTTGTGTCTAACTGGCCTATCAATTCCCTGACCCTCGGTTTGTCGTGGATCGCCGTGGGGGCCTACTTGCAGGCGCCGGTGGTGTTGAGTTCCTTCCGCACGTGTCGCTCGCTGGCAATTAGCCAACCCCCGGTGGTCTCCGGGCTGCGTCAGGGTCTGGCGTGTGCGACCGGTTGCTGGCCGTTCATGGTGGTGGCGATGATGTCCGTGATGGCACACACCAGCGGCGGGCTTCTTTCTGCCGCCGTCATGTTCGCCGTGATGCTCGTGATGATGTGGCAGAAATCTCCCGCCCGCAATGAGTTCGCATTGCGTTCGGTAGGACTAGTTCTTGTGATCGCCGGTGCGATCTTCGCGGTTGCAGACATCGGGGCACTGCATACGCACGTCAGTTAGAGGGACTGACTCCGTCGGCTAGGACCTAGCAACGTCACTTGGCACGTCGATGTCTTTTCCGGAGGCGATGTCACCAATTTCCACCAAGATCACGTCGTCCCTTTGGCTCACGAACGATCGAGCCCCTTCGTCGCCGCCGACGGTGTCGATCAGTTCGCGGAAGTGCTCTCGTGGAATACGCACGGGATGACCGCGCTCACCGTCGAAGGTCGCCACGGCAATGCCGCTATCGGCAGCAGCAACGCGTTGAACTGATTCGGAGGTGAGGCCTGGTAAGTCCACGAGTGTGATGAGCGCGTAGTCGGCCTCGGTGGTCGCATTCACCCACTTCAGGGCGATGCGCAGCGATGAACCCATTCCTTCTTCCCAACCGTGATTCACGATCACGAGGGCATCGTCGACGCTTCCTTCCCACGCTCCCAGGATCACGAAGATGGGATCACATCCCCCTTCGCGCAGAACGCGAACGGAACGATCCACGAGTCGCTCGCCGTCTACCTCGAGCGGGGCCTTGGGTTCTCCAAATCGGGACCCACTCCCGGCAGCGAGCACCACACCCGCGCATGGCGCAGGGATGTCGCTCATCGTGGAGCACCCGGGTGGATCGGGCCGTTGGTATCGGTGAGATGTCGTCCGCTACCGCCCCATCGAGCCTGAACAATCTCGGCGGCGATGGAGATGGCGGTCTCCTCGGGCGTGCGGGCTCCGAGGTCGAGCCCGATCGGGGAGTGCAGGCGCTTGAGTTCTTCGTCCGTCACCCCGGCCTCGCGGAGGCGCTCGAGACGATCCTCGTGTGTTCTCCGCGACCCCATTGCCCCGACGTAGCCGGCGCGACTGGCGAGCGCGACCTTCAGGGCGGGAACGTCGAACTTCGGATCGTGGGTCAGGACGGCGATGACGGTGCGCTCGTCGACATTTTGGGTCTCTAGCCACCGGTGGGGCCAATCGACGACCACGTCATCTGCTTCAGGGAATCGCTTCGCCGTGGCGAAAATCGGCCGGGCGTCGCACACCGTCACTCGGTAGCCGAGCACCTTGCCGACGCGAACCAAGGACGCGGAGAAGTCAATGGCGCCGAACACGAACATCTGCGCGGGAGGCGCGTAACTGGCCACGAACACGTCGAGACCCTCGCCGAGTCGTTCTCCCTCACCGCCGTAGTGCAGGAAGCCGGTGGTGCCCGCCGCCAACATGCCCAACGCGTCCTCGCGAACGGTGTCATCGAGCCGCTCGGTTCCCAAGCTGCCCTCGCAGCCGGAAGGGCGAATGACGAGATGTCGGCCGATGCGTTCGGCTACGTCGTCGGGAGCTGCCACGATTGTTGCGATGGCGACTGCCTCCTCGGCTTCGACGCTCGCTGCAACCCCCTCGAGCTCGGGCCAGGTGTCCGTATCGACGCGCTCGGCGAAGACCTCGATGATCCCGCCGCAGGTCAGTCCGACGCCGAAAGCCTCATCGTCACTGATGCCGTATTTGTGGTACTGCGGGTCGCCGTTGTCCAGAATCTCAAGGCCCACGTCGAAGAGGGCCCCCTCGACGCAGCCACCGCTGACCGATCCGACCGCCTCGTGGCCGCTGGTGACGAGCATGGCTGCTCCCGCTGGGCGCGGGGCAGATTTCCAGGTTCGGATGACCGTGGCCATGGCCACCGGTTCCCCCGCCCGGTAGGCAGCGAGCAGTTCTGGGAGTACCTCGCGCATGATCCGAAGGGTAGGCCAATAATGGCCCAATGGCCCAGGGAGAGGCGGAAGTCCGCATGGTTGCCGTCGGCACGGAGGCGATCGACGTCGAGGAGTTGCGTCGCGCCGTATCGGACCCTGCGGCCGGGGCGTCTGTTGTCTTCACCGGTGACGTTCGTGACAACGATCACGAGCGGTCAGTGGTCTCTTTGACGTACGAGGCGCATCCGGGGGCGCAGGCGGCTCTTGATGATGTCGCCGCCGACGTTATCCGAGAGCACGATGTCATTGCGGTGGCGCTTGTCCACCGGCACGGACCTATTCCGATCGGCGAAGCCGCTCTCGTGGCCGCTGCGAGCGCTCGTCATCGCCAGCAGGCGTTCGAGGCATGCGTCGACCTGGTGGAGAAGACGAAGCAGCGAATTCCGATCTGGAAACACCAGGTTTTTGCTGACGGCACTGATGAATGGGTGAATTGCGCATGAGTTCTGATCACGATGCACTCGTCGATACTTTCGGCCGCGTCCATCGGGACATGCGAGTGTCGTTGACCGATCGTTGCTCGCTTCGCTGCAACTACTGCATGCCGGCAGATTTTGCGGATTGGATTCCCGGCGAACACCTATTGTCAACCGACGAGATGATGTTGGTGCTCGAAGTCGCCACGGAAATGGGCATCAACCAGATGCGTCTGACCGGCGGTGAACCCTTGCTTCGGCCAGACGTCGTGGACGTGGTTCGGCGCCTGAACGCCCTGCCGAACGCGCCGAAGATTTCCCTGACCTCCAATGGTCTTCAGTTGCCCAAACTCGCAAAGGACCTCGCGGATGCAGGACTCGAGCGTGTGAATGTCAGTTTGGACACGCTGGATCCGCAGCGATTCAAAGAGATGACTCACCGCGATCGATTCGACGACGTCATCGCTGGAATCGAGGCGGCGAAAGAAGCAGGGCTCCTTCCCGTCAAAGTAAACGCCGTTCTCCTGCGCGGTGTCAACGATGACGAAGCGGTGCCGCTGTTGCGTCACGCCCTGGCGAACGACTGGAAGCTTCGCTTCATTGAGCAGATGCCACTCGATGCTGGCGGCCTGTGGGCTCGGCCCGCGATGGTAACGGCGGACGAAATCATGACGATGCTGTCGGCCGAATTCGAACTGACGCCGGTGCCGGCTCGCGGTTCCGCACCGGCCGAAGAGTTCTACGTAGATGGTGGACCCGCCACCGTCGGCATCATCGCCAGCGTCTCGCGACCCTTCTGTGCTGCGTGCGATCGACTACGCCTGACGGCGGACGGACAGTTCCGCAATTGCCTCTTCGCGCAAGACGAGACGGACGTGAGGTCCCTGGTGCGAGATGAATCGCTGAGTGAAGACGAGATTCGTCAGGGAATAGCGTCGACGCTGGCGAAGGTGACGACGGCGAAACTTCCCGGGCACGGGATCAACGATCCATCGTTCATCCAGCCGACCCGGCCTATGTCCGCTATCGGCGGCTGAACTCCCGCGGGTTCTTGCGCGGGCTATCCGCCCGCAGGGCATCGCGCGGGCTATCCGCCCGCAAAGGGCGGGAGGACGTCCAACTCGAGGCCGTCACTCACCATGACCTCGTCCGGATCTCCGTGCACAGCAACCCCGTCGACGAGGTACGAGCAGCGGGGGAGAACCTCGGCCAGCGAGGGGTAGTCGGATTCCAAGGCACGAAGAATGGTGCCCAAAGCTCCTGGATCGACTTGGATCTCGCCCACACCTGCGGCGGCACGAGCCGCGGCGAAGAGGCGCACGGATACGGTCATGCAGCGCAGGTTAGCGGGTAACAGGACGGATCCCAGATCGGTGAATACGCTTACGTCGCGGATGGTCTTCGCCTAGCGTTACGTTGACGCGGCAGGCCTCAGAGTCAGGCCAACGAACGACGTTACGGTCGGGCCGGACGGGTCAGGCGGGCCCGGAGGCCGCGGAGTAGGGGAGGTCGGATGCAACTCGAGAACTCTTTCACGGTGCCCTCTGACGCCGAGACGGCGTGGCAGACGCTTCTCGACGTCGAGGCGATCGCTCCGTGCATGCCGGGGGCCACCCTCGAATCGGTAGAAGGCGACGACTTCAGCGGCAACGTAAAGGTCAAGCTCGGGCCAGTATCGATGGTGTACGGGGGGACGGCTTCATTCCTGAGTAAGGACGAGTCCAGCCACACCGCCGTCATCAAGGGCACTGGCAAAGAAAAGCGGGGAACTGGTACCGCTCAGGCGAACGTCACTCTCGTCCTGACGGCCGAAGACGAATCGCGAACCCGAGTCGACGTCACGACCGACCTGACAATCACCGGCAAGGCGGCTCAATTCGGTCGAGGCGTTATGCAAGACGTGGCGAGTCGTTTGGTAGACCAATTCGCGTCGAACTTAGAGACAGTCATCGCCGCGCGTTCGGGCGGAGCCGACTCCTCGGCTGCGGACAGTTCCAGTGAGGCTCACGCCGATGGCGACTCCAGTGGCGGTGATTCTGCTGCCGTCGGCACATCCGAGGGATCGGCAACCACACCGGCATCTCCACCGGCTCCGATTCAGCAGGCGGAGGCCCTCGATCTCGGTTCCGTTGCCGCGGCTCCTGTCCTGAAACGCGTTGTTCCTGTCGCCATAGGAATCGTTGTTGTAGTCGCCCTCATCTGGTGGGTCGTCCGGTAGGACGAGGATCATGCCCGTAGGAGACATCGTTACCTCCCCGGAGGAGCTCACGCGCGGGCTCGCCGCGGAGGGTTACCTCGCCGACGAAGGTTTGGCAACGGCGTTGTTCTGTGCGATCCGTCTGCCGCAGCCGTTGCTGCTGGAAGGAGAGGCAGGGGTCGGCAAGACGCAAGCGGCAAAGACACTCGCCTCGATGCTCGACACGCCTCTCATCCGACTCCAGTGCTTCGAAGGCATCGATGCTTCCGAGGCTTTGTACGAGTGGAACTACCCTCGCCAATTGCTCAGCATTCGAAACGCGGAAGCGCAGGGCACGGGCATGGATGAGGCGTCGCTCTTTGGGCGGGATTACCTCATCGAGCGCCCCTTGTTGCAAGCAATCGAACACCCAGGGCCACGGCCCGCGGTCCTTCTCATCGACGAAGTGGACCGTGCGGACGAGGAATTCGAAGCCTTCCTCTTCGAAATGCTCGCGGAGAACACCGTCACCGTTCCAGAGATAGGCACGATCGAAGCAAAGCTCGCACCGATTGTTGTCTTGACATCGAATCGCACACGGGATTTGCACGATGCTCTGAAGCGACGCTGCTTGTATCACTGGATCGACTATCCCGATCTGGATCAGGCGACGGCGATCGTGCGAGCGCGCGTGCCTATGGCGTCGGCGGATCTCGCGACAGGTGTCGCCGAGGCGGTCCAACGCCTTCGCGGGCTGGACGTCCAAAAACCACCCGGTATCGCCGAAGCGATCGACTGGGTCCAAGCCGCCGCTCTTCTCGGATTGGTATCTCTCGACGAATCCGGCGTGGAGCGGACCTTGAGCTCGGTATTGAAGTACCGCGAGGATCAAGAACTCGCTCGAGCCGAAGGATTGGCCTGGGTTGCCGGTCAGTGAGCGCCCCGACCTGTCCGCGATCTGCGCGGCCTTCGGTGATGCCCTGCACCGCGCCGGGGTTCCGGTCACCCCCGAGCGCAGCGCGCGGTTCGCGTCGGCGGTAGTCCTCGCCGACCCTCGGTCCACCTCCGGCCTGTATTGGCTGGGTCGAGTGACGTTGACGACGAGCCGCGAACAGTTCGAGACCTTCGATCGAGTCTTCCGTCAGATCTTCCGGGGGTTGATTGATCTCTCACAGACCGGCGGACTCGAGCAGAGTGAAGAGGACTTCGGCACGACAGACGCACCCGGGGCGGACTCACCCCCTTCGGTTCGCGAACCGGGTAGGCAGGGCAGCGCTGGCAAACAGGGCACAAGCGCTACTCCCGGGGCTGTCAGCGACGACAGCGATTCCGGAAGCGCTGCTGCTCTCGCGGCTGTCAGCGACGTCGAGCGCCTGAACGATCGTGAGTTCTCCACCCTCACCGCGG
>RGQW01000094.1 GCA_010029945.1 Actinomycetota bacterium
GCGTGATCACCGCGGTCATCGGCATCTTCACCGTGTCGCCCCGCCCCTCGGACCGGTCGGGCATGTCGTCCATCAACCGAGGCTTCTTCATCTCTGCGGCTATCTCCGCGATCTTGGTGGTCGTCGCCGTACTCGTGTGGGTGCCAAGTAGCTGGAGTGGTATCGATGGCGGCTTCGCCCGAGAGGCCGCTGATGCGGAAATTGGAATCAGCCCGCAACTGTTCGTCATCGGCGCTGTCTTCGTCGGTATCGTCCTTGCGGCGGTTATCCAGCAGCTCACCGCCTACTTCACTGAAACCAACCGACGTCCCGTGGACGACGTTGCGAAGACGTCCATGACCGGACCGGCAACGGTCATTTTGTCCGGCATCTCGCTGGGCCTGGAGTCCGCCGTCTACACGGCACTGGTGATCGGTGCGGCCGTCTACGGTGCGTTCCTGCTGGGCTCCGGCACGATCCTGCTGAGCCTGTTCGCGATCGCCCTGGCCGGCACCGGACTGCTCAATTTCAGCGCCTGTTACCAAGGGAATCGCGATCGCCACTGCGGTTCTGGCTGCGACGGCCTTGTTCGGTGCTTTCCGGGAGGCAGTCTTCGGCGCCGCCGAGGACACGTCCGCTGCGATCGGCGGCACCATCGGAGATATCGGAGACTCCCTGCAGTATCTGGGTGTTCTCGACGTCGCGACCCCGTCGAACTTGATCGGCCTGATCATCGGAGCGGCCGTTGTCTTCCTGTTCTCGGGACTGGCCATCAACGCTGTTTCCCGAGCCGCCGGCGCCGTTATCTTCGAAGTTCGGCGCCAGTTCCGCGAGATCCCCGGAATCATGGAAGGAACGACCAAGCCGGAGTACGGAAAGGTCGTGGACATCGTTACCCGTGATTCGCTCCGCGAGCTGGTCACGCCGGGCTTGTTGGCCGTCCTCACTCCTATTGCCGTCGGATTCGGTCTGGGCGTGGGAGCGCTCGGCGCCTACCTCGCGGGCACGATCGCCACGGGTGTCCTGATGGCCGTGTTCTTGTCGAACTCCGGTGGAGCCTGGGATAACGCCAAGAAGTTCGTCGAAGACGGAAACTTCGGTGGCAAGAATTCCGAAGCGCACTCGGCCACCGTCATCGGTGACACCGTCGGCGACCCGTTCAAGGACACCGCCGGCCCGGCGATCAACCCGCTGATCAAGGTAATGAACCTGGTGGCGCTGCTGGTGGCACCCGCCGTGGTCACGCTCAGCATCGGCGACGGAGCCAACCCGACCGTGCGCTGGGGCATCGCCATCGTGGCCGCCGCCATCGTGATCGGTGCTGTGGTCATCTCCAAGCGGCGCCCGATCGCCGTGGGTGACCAGGAGGGCGCCAACGCCTAGACGGTAAGAATCCGATAGTCGGACGACCGCCCGGGACTCCCATTCCCCTACGGGGAATGCCCGGGCGGTCGCCGTTGACGGGGGCGGTGCCGAGTTGACAGCAACGGGTGTCCTACCGTCAGACTCCGCCGCAGTCGGATCCGAGCCGTTCGGCATCCACGATGACGGGAAGGACGCCTACGTGTCAGACAACACCTTGGTGATCGTTGAGTCTCCGGCGAAGGCGAAGAAGATCGCTGGATACCTGGGTGACGACTACACGGTCTTGGCGTCTGTTGGGCACGTTCGTGACCTCGCCTCGAAGGCATCAGAGATTCCGGCGGAAGATCGAAAGAAGCCGTGGGCGAAATTGGCGGTCAACGTCGACGACGCGTTCCAGGCCTACTACGTCGTCCACGAATCGAAGAAGGCGACGATCAAGGAACTGAAAGCGGCCCTGAAGGATGCGGACGAACTTCTCCTTGCGACGGATGAAGATCGCGAGGGCGAAGCGATCTCGTGGCACCTACTCGAGGTGCTCAAGCCCAAAGTCCCGGTCAAGCGAATGGTGTTCAACGAGATCACCCCGGAAGCGATTCGGGAAGCTGTCGACCAACCACGAGAACTCGACATGCGACTGGTGGAGGCGCAGGAAACCCGCCGCGTTGTCGACCGGTTGTATGGCTACCCGGTATCGGAGGTCTTGTGGAAGAAGATCGGTCGCGAAGCGAAATCTGCAGGACGTGTCCAATCGGTAGCCGTTCGCCTTGTGGTGGACCGCGAGCGAGAGCGCATCGCATTCACGCCGGTGGAGTACTGGGGCATCGACGCACAGTTTCTTCCCGGCCCGTTCCCGGGGCGTTTGGCGACCGTCGATGGGGCGAGGGTCGCAACGGGATCGGACTTCGACGACGACGGGCGACTGTCCCGTGAGGGGGCCGTACACCTGGACGAGGTGTCAGCCCAGGGCTTGACATCGGCGCTCGCTGGGCAGGCCTTCACGGTCGACTCGGTGACGCAGAAGCCTTCCTCGCGAAAGCCGAAGGCACCGTTCATGACCTCGACGCTGCAGCAGGAAGCTTCCGGTCGCCTTCGGTGGGGTGCGCAACGGACCATGCGGGTCGCCCAGTCTCTTTACGAGAACGGCTACATCACCTACATGCGAACCGACTCCACCACGCTGTCCGAGCAGGCACTGAACGCTGCTCGCAGCCAGGCCAGGGAGTTGTACGGCAGCGAGTACGTGCCAGACAAGCCTCGGCTGTATGACCGCAAGGTGAAAAACGCGCAGGAGGCGCACGAAGCGATTCGACCCTCGGGCGACTCGTTCCGCTCGCCCGCAGAAATCGCCGGGGAACTCGTCGGGGATGAGTTCGCGCTGTACGACTTGATCTGGAAGCGGACCGTCGCATCACAAATGGTCAACGCGCAAACCGCGACCACCACGGTGCGCCTCTCGGCGGACAGCACGGACGGCCGGCACGTGGAATTCACCGCGTCCGGCACGGTCATCACCTTCCCTGGATTCATGGCCGCCCTGAAGGACGTGTCCAATGACGACGATGAGCGTGAACTACCGGCGCTATCGGAGGGTCAGCAGGTCGATGTCGAATCCCTGACCGCCGAAGGCCACTCGACGAAGCCACCGGCCCGTTACAACGAGGCGTCTCTCGTGGCGAAACTCGAGGAGTTGGGTATCGGGCGCCCGTCGACGTACGCATCGATCATGTCCACGATTCTGGATCGTGGTTATGTGTGGAAGAAGGGATCGGCACTGGTCCCGAGTTTCACCGCATTCGCTGTCATTCGATTGCTGGAGGAACACTTTGCTGCGCTTATCGACTACGACTTCACGGCCAACATGGAGAACGTCCTCGACCTCGTCGCGAGCGGTGACGTCGATCGTGTGCAGCAACTCGAGGCGTTTTGGCGCGGCGGCACGAGCGTCAACGGCGACTTTCCGGGAGTCAAGGCACTCACCGAAGACCTCGGATCTATCGATGCGCGGGGCAACGCGACGTTCCCCATCAAGGGAAGCGATGCCAACCTGCGGGTCGGGCGCTACGGCGCGTACGTCGAACGTGGCGAGATCCGAGCGAACGTCCCGATGGGACTCGCCCCCGATGAGCTCACGCCCGAGAAGGCGGAGGAGTTACTTGCGGAGCCGTCCGGTGACCGAGAGCTCGGGATAGATCCCGAAACCGAACTCATGATCGTCGCGAAGTCCGGCCGGTACGGCCCGTACGTGAGCGAGGTCTTGCCGGAGGGCTCTCCGAAATCAGCCAAACCGCGAACCGCTTCGCTGCTGAGCGATATGAAGCCGAGCACGGTCACCCTCGATGACGCCTTGAAGCTGATCCGTCTGCCGCGCGTCGTGGGAGTCGATCCGAGCGATGGAGAGGAAATTCGCTCACAGAACGGACGTTACGGCCCCTACCTCACCAAGGGAACGGATTCTCGTTCGCTGGAATCAGAAGAACAGATCTTCTCGGTCACGTTGGAGCAGGCCCTCGCACTGTTCGCCCAGCCCAAGCAGCGCCGCGGTCGCGGACAGCCCGCGGCGCCTTTGCGGGAAGTCGGGGCGGACCCGACATCGGGACGATTGATCGTTGTTCGAGAGGGACGTTTCGGTGCGTACGTCACCGACGGCGAAACGAACGCGACACTGCGCGTGGTCGATGATCCCATGACGGTCAGCATCGAGCGTGCGAGCGATTTGCTCGCCGAACGAAAGGCCAAGGGGCCCAGCAAGAAGACAACCAAGCGGTCGACGAAGAAGACGACTAAGAAGGCTGCCAAGAAGACTGCGAAGAAACCCACCCGTGCGAAGGTTGCAGCTGCTCCATCTGCTGGCCCTGCTGAGTCATGACCGGCTTATTCATCGTCTTCGAAGGTGGTGAAGGCGCCGGTAAGTCGACGCAGGAGTCTCTCCTAGCCGCATGGTTGGAAGGCAAGGGTGAGCGTGTGGTGCGTACCCGCGAGCCCGGCGGCACACCGGCCGGAGAAGCGATTCGCACCGTGCTCTTGGGGAAAGACTTCGAAGGGCTCAGCGACAAGGCCGAGGCGTTGCTGTTCGCGGCTTCTCGCGGGGATCACGTCGATCAGGTGATCAGACCGCAACTGGAACAAGGCGCGATTGTTCTGTGCGACAGATACCTCGATTCCTCCGTCGCCTACCAGGGGTACGGGCGTGAACTGGGCGTCGAGCGGGTCAGAGATCTCAGCCTGTGGGCCACAGGTGGCCTGTTGCCGGACGTGACGATCGTTTTGGATATTGATCCGAGCATCGGTTTATCGCGAGTCCAGGCACCGGATCGACTCGAGTCCGAGCCCGTGGAATACCACCGCAGGGTGCGACAGGCGTTCTTGGACATCGCATCGAAAGACCCCGAGAAGTACCTGGTCATCGATGCGTCCGAGGCCGCCGATGTCATTGCGGCGCAAATTGCCGAACGGGTGAGCGAACTCATGGGACGGTACCGGTGAGTTCGCATTCGCTTCCGGACTCGCGTCCGCGCGCACTGTGGTCCGGCCTCATCGGTCAGGACGACGCCATCGTCACTCTCCAGGCAGCAGTCCGGGACGCCCATGCCGCGGGCGAGTCTGGCCCCGCGATGACCCATGCGTGGCTGGTGACGGGACCTCCCGGATCGGGTAGGTCCAGTGCCGCCACGACCTTTGCGGCGGCACTGGTGTGCGACGAAGGCGGGTGTGGTTCGTGCCAGGCGTGTCGAACGGCTGCGCAGGGTGGTCACGCGGATGTGCACGTGGAGATCCCGGAAGGCTCGGAGATTCTTCTCGATCACGTGAAGCCGCTCGTGCAGATGGCAGCACAGGCTCCGATGACTGCCACCTGGCGCGTCATCGTGATCGAGGACGCCGATCGCCTCAACGATCGGGCAGCGAACTACCTACTCAAAGCCCTCGAGGAACCCACGCCCCACACCGTGTGGATTCTGTGCGCACCAAGCGTCAGTGACGTCCTACCGACGATCGCTTCTCGGACTCGCCATGTTGGCTTGCGCACCCCGCCGACTGCCTCTATCGCTGCAATGCTGGTGGACGATGCTGGAGTCGACGAAACACTCGCGGCGTTTGCCGCCCGCGCCTCTCAAGGCCATGTTGGCCGTGCCCGGGCGCTCGCTACCGACGAGATGACCCGCGAAAGGCGACAGCAGTACCTTCGGTCCCCGATGAATCTCCGAGACCTACCGTCCTGCGTTGTTGTTGCTGGCGAGGTGTTTGACGCTGTGTCCGCGGTAGCTGATGCTCGGGCAGATCGTTTGGACGAAGAAGAAGTTCACTTGCTGAAGTCCCGCTATTACGCGGAGGGAGTCACTCGGCTGACGGGTGCCCTGAAGAGGTCCCATGACGCGGAGGCGAAAGAGCTCGCAAAGGAACAGAAGCGTCGACGCAAGAGGCTGGTCGTCGATGAAGTCGATCGCGCGATTGTCGACTTGATCGGACTTTTTCGTGATGTGTTAACCGTTCAGCTGCAGGCGAGAGTGGACTTGATCAATGGTGAGATGAGGGCTCAGATCGAACAGATGGCGGCTGGCTCCACTCGGGAAGATTCTGTTCGCAGAATGGATGCGCTTGAGCATGAGCGCACGGTGTTGTTTGCGGGAGGTAGCCCGCGGGCAGTCCTCGAAGCCGTGATGGTTCAGATCAAAGATCCGAAAGTCCGCGTCGGGGTCGCCTAGATTTTCGAGGCCGCCTGCAACCCGTGCGCGTAGGCGATCAGCGCTGAAGCGGCTGGCTCCAGAACGTCGCTCACGGGACGATCGATGTCCGGCTCTGCTAAGAGTCGAGCGGCGGCTGCTAGCAGGACGTCATAGGCCGCCGCTCGACTCTTAGC
>RGQW01000095.1 GCA_010029945.1 Actinomycetota bacterium
CGAACGCGGCTTCTTCTCCCGGCTTGCGCTTTTCATTCGACAGGTCATTGCTGAGCTCCGCAAGGTCATCTGGCCGACGCGAAAAGAACTGATCGCCTACACCACCGTGGTGTTGTTCTTCGTCCTTGTGATGGCGGGCATCATCGCGGCCTACGACTACGTCTTCACCCAGGGAGTGCTCTTCGTCTTCGGCTAGTAGACCAACGAGCCCCCACCCCACCCGAGCAAATCGAAAGAACCAAGGAGAACCCGCCGTGTCCGAGCAGGACCAACCCGTCGTCGACCCGTTCGCGGTGCCTGAGACAACCGACGCAGCCCCGGCGGAAGCCGAGACAAGCGACGCAGCTCCGGACGCTGACGCGAGCGCGTCGGAATTCGTTGCCGATGAGGTGACAGCCGATGACGTTCTTATCGACGAAGCCCAGGCCGAGGCGGAAGCCGACGTTGTGACGGAAGCGCAGGAGATCGTGGACGCGGTCGATGCTGTCGACGCGGGTGCTGTCGACGCAGGTGCTGTCGACGCAGGTGCTGCCGACAAGGGCAACATTGAGGCTCGCACGACCACCTTGAACATGGAGGATTACATCTTTCAGGTGGAAGTCCCCATGGAGGAAGTCACAGAGATCAAGAGCGGCGTGCGCAAGCAGGTGAAGCGCAACAAGTTCCCGGGCTACGTCTTGGTTCGGATGGATTTGACGGATGAGTCCTGGGGCGTCGTGCGGCACACTCCGGGTGTTACCGGCTTTGTCGGAAACGGCCATTCACCGGCGCCCCTGTCGTTGGACGAGGTTGTCAACATCCTGGCTCCGGCACCAGAGAAGAAGGCGGTTGCTGCCGCGGGCACGACGAGCGTCGCCGACGATGCTGCGGCCGCGGTCGCCCCGGTAGAAATCGACTTCTCCGTGGGTGACTCGGTGACCGTCGTCGACGGACCGTTCGCTACGTTGCACGCCACGATCTCCGAGATCAACATCGAGGCTCAGAAGGTGACCGGGCTCGTGGAGATCTTTGGTCGCGAAACCCCGGTTGAACTGGCGTTCAATCAAATCCACAAGAACTAGGTCGAGCACACAAGTGGCCGGCACCCGCCGGCTCTGAAGGAAGCAGAGAGAAGATGGCACCGAAGAAGAAGGTCGAAGGCCTCATTAAGTTGCAGATCGAGGCTGGTCAAGCCAACCCGGCACCGCCCGTTGGCCCGGCACTCGGCCAGCATGGCGTCAACATCATGGACTTCTGCAAGGCGTACAACGCCGCGACGGAGGACAAGCGCGGGCAAGTTATTCCTGTCGAGATCACTGTCTACGAGGATCGCTCGTTCGACTTCGTGCTCAAGACCCCACCAGCCGCCAAATTGATCTTGAAGGCTGCAGGTGTTCCGAAGGGTTCGGGGACGCCGCACACCGTCAAGGCCGGGTCCATCACCAAGGACCAGGTCCGTGAGATCGCCGAAACCAAGATGCCGGACTTGAATGCCAATGACGTGGACGCCGCGATGCGCATTATCGAAGGCACGGCCCGTCAGATGGGCATCACGGTCTCGTAGTCTTTGTACGTCCGTAATTCCGTACTTCTTTTTGCGGACTATTCACACAACAACTGAATAATCACCATCGTGGGAGAGCCAGCGCGGCTCGCACACCACACCTGCCGATAAGGAGAGCAGTGATGAAGCGCAGCAAGGCATATCAGCAAGCCCTCGAGAAGATCGAGGAAGACAAGATCTACAGCCCTATGGGCGCCATCAAGATCATCAAGGACACGGTTTCCACGAAGTTCGACCCGACCGTCGATGTGTCCATGCGCATGGGCGTCGATCCGCGAAAGGCGGACCAGGCGGTCCGTGGCACCGTCAACCTTCCCCACGGAACGGGAAAGACCTCCCGAGTACTCGTGTTCGCCGGTGGCGAGAAAGCCGATGAGGCTCGCGAGGCGGGTGCGGATTTTGTCGGAGCGGACGACATGCTCGAGAAGGTCAAGGGTGGTTGGACCGACTTCGATGCCGTTGTTGCGACGCCAGACATGATGGGCAAGGTCGGCACCCTCGGCAAGGTTCTCGGCCCCCGAGGTTTGATGCCGAACCCCAAGACTGGCACCGTCACGATGGACGTCGCAAAGGCCGTCGGCGATATCAAGGGGGGCAAGATCGAGTTTCGTCTCGATAAGCACGCCAACCTGCAGTTCCCGATCGGCAAGGCCTCTTTCACCGCGGAACAGCTCAATGACAACTTCACGGCCGTCGTGGATGAGATCAATCGCATGAAGCCGTCCGCTGCCAAGGGCCGCTACATCAAGAAGGCGACGCTGTCCTCCACGATGGGCCCAGGAATCCCGATCGATCCCGCCAAGAGCGAGGACGACGACTTTTAAACGACAAGTCCTCAGCCGAGTGCTGCACTTCGACAGCGTGGTGAGCGTGGCGTCGTCGATGCGATCAGCTGATCGGTATTCACGGTGATGATGTCGGTCGCCTCCGACTGGAGTCACGGTCGCATCACGTCGATCAAGGGTGAATCCACTCTTGCCGTCGTCATTCCTGCCCGAGATGAGGAAGGCACCATCGGACAGGTGGTGTCGGCAATCGCCGCGGAACTTGGCGGGCTCGTCGATGAACTTGTGGTGATGGACTCGCTGTCGTCGGATCGCACCGCGGCCGTTGCTACCGACGCGGGAGCTCGGGTCCACTCGGTGGCGGATGTTCGGCCGGATCTCGGTGTTCACCCCGGCAAGGGCGAGGCGTTGTGGAAGTCGCAGTTCGTCACGTCGGCTGACGTGGTCGCCTTCATTGATGCGGACCTCACCGAGTGGGGCACACATTTCGTCCTCGGGGTGGTCGGCCCCGTCCTCGCAGACTCCCAGGTCGTCCTGTGTCGTGGTTTCTACGACCGAGTCTTGGACATTGACGGCGACGTGACGCTGGAAGGTGGACGCGTTACCGAACTTGTGGCCCGGCCCTGGCTGACCCTTTTTCGTCCGGAGTTGGGGTCCATGGTGCAACCGCTCGCGGGAGAGTGGGCGATTCGGCGGAACGTGTTCGAGCAATTGCACGTGCCGATCGGATACGGAGTGGAGCTCTCCACGCTGCTCGATGTGCACGACGAGTGGGGGATCGACAGCATTGCTCAGGTGGATCTTGGGCGTCGCGCCCATCGACACCAGAACATCCACGACCTGTCGGTGATGGCCGTCGAGATCCTCGCGACCGCTGAGCGCCGGCGCGCGCGGACGGCAGAACCCGCGGCCACCGATGCCTTCAGCGCCGATGTTCAACTAGCTCGCTTGTCGGAGCACCGGCAGTGGAGTTACCGAGCGGTGCCCGTGACCGAACGCCCGCCAGCCAGCACGCTGATCGGCCCGGCTGACTGACCGACTATCGTCTGAGGGCTACAGGATTATCTGTCGGGACGCCGTCAGTATCCGAGGCCACTGCCGGCCAGGGGAGGGAAGCTGTGAAGTACCACCTTCCATTGACCCATCCCCTACTTCAAACGGTCGATATCAGCGTCTCCTTCGGTGGACTGCAGATTCTCGACGACGTCAGTATCGGAATTCCTGAGGGTTCGGTCACCGGCCTTATCGGTCCCAACGGTGCGGGGAAGACGACCGTTTTCAACGTCATGACGGGCTTCGTCAAACCGGACTCTGGCAAGGTGAAGTACGAGGGCAACCGGCTCCGGCATGTGAAGACCCACCACCTGACCAAGATGGGAATCTCCCGAACTCTCCAGGGTGTCGGCCTGTTCCCCTCGTTGACGGCGCGCGAGAACGTGATGTTGGGAGCCTCGGGGCACGTGCGTTCAGGCATCGTCGCGGACGCGCTCGCTATGCCGTGGACTGACGCCGAGCAGCGACACGTTCGGGAGAAGGCCGAGGCGGCCATGGCGGAACTGGGTGTTCTGTCTGAGGCGGACCGCCTGCCCGGTGAGATGCCGTATCCGGTGCAAAAGCGTGTAGCGCTGGCCCGAGCTCTGGTGAGCGACCCGAAGGTTCTGCTGCTGGATGAGCCGGCAGGTGGCATTGGTGCTGCTGACATGCACGAGTTGGGCCGATTGATCCGCAGTTGGGTGCCTGAGCGCACTGTCCTGCTGGTGGAGCATCACATGGAACTCGTGATGGAGGTCTGCGACCTCATCTGGGTGTTGGATGCGGGCAAGGTCATCGCCGCGGGCTCGCCCGAGGAAGTGCGCAACGACCCGGCCGTCTTGGCCGCCTACCTGGGCGAAGACGATCATGAGGACGATCACGAGGCGGTGATCTGATGCTGCGGATCGACGGCCTTTCGGTCAGTTACGGAGCGGTGGAAGCCCTCAAGAACGTGTCTTTGGACGTACCGCCCGGACGAGTGACCGCTGTCATCGGCGCGAACGGTGCCGGGAAGTCGACGTTGATGCGGACACTCGCCGGTCTGGAGAAACCGCTGACGGGACGGGTTCTGTTCAACGACGAGGACATCACGGGGGGCAAGCCTGAGGACATCGTTCGCACGGGCATTGCTCTGGTGCCCGAGGGTCGCTCCACCATCCCCGATCTGACCGTGGAAGAAAATCTCAAATTGGGCGGCATGTGGCGAACGCACGCCCAGCGAGCAACGTCGTTGACTCGCGTCTACGCGCTGTTCCCCGTGCTCGGTGAGCGCCGAGACCTCGGAGCCGACACCCTGAGTGGGGGAGAACGGCAGCAGTTGGCGATTGGTCGCGCCCTCATGACCGGGCCGCAGGCGCTGCTTCTCGATGAGCCCTCGCTCGGCCTCGCACCGCTGATCGTCACCCAGATCCTGGAACTCGTTGAGCTCATGGCTCGAGACTCGGGCCTGGCGGTACTGCTCGTGGAGCAGAACGCTGCGACGGCTCTTCGCGTGGCGAAGACCGGGATCGTTCTCAACCTGGGGGAGATCGTGAAGAGCGGACCGGCCCAGGAGATCGCACAAGACGAGGAGTTGCGTCATGCGTACCTCGGCTACTAGGCCTGGCAGGCCACTACGGCCCTCACCGCTAGTGACGTCCTGCGCCCCGAACGGGGGGATCGAGCTGTGATCGACTTCATCGACTATCTGCTGGGCGGTATTTCCTCCGGAGCGATTATCGCTTTGATGGCGCTGGCGCTTGTTCTGGTGTGGCGCTCGACCCGGGTGGTCAATTTCGCGCAACTCGGACAAGCGATGTTCACGACCTACGTCGCTCTGACGGTCCGCGAGTTGACCGGATCGTGGTTCCTGGGGCTGATCATCGCGATGGCGGCCGGCCTGGTCGTCGGCGTGATCGTTCACTTCCTTGTCATCCGCCCAGTGAAGCGCCTGGACACCTCGGGCGCCATCATCGCGACCTTCGGCGTGCTGATCGCCCTCGAGGCGCTCGCGGCGATGGTGTGGGGAGGAGATCCTGAGGCCTTCCCGCCCCCCATCAACAACTCCGGTTACGAAGCCTTCGGACGCATCTGGCCGTTCTCGCCCTACGACCTGCTCGTGCTCGCCTCCGTCGTGGTCTTGGTTCTTGCTCTGAGTGTGGTCTTCACCCGAACGAATGTCGGCCTCGCGATGCGGGCATCGGCGTTCAACCCGGAGGTCGCTCGACTGTCCGGCGTTCGCGTGAATCGCATGTTGGTGCTCGGCTGGGCCATCGCCGGTCTCGTCGGAGCCGTTGCGGGCGTGCTGGTGGCACCGCTGTCCACGCTGTCGCCCACCAGTTTCGACATCTTCCTCGTCTTCGCGTTCACCGCCGCAGTGATCGGTGGCCTGGACAGCCTCGTCGGGGCCGTGGCCTTCGGTATCGGCACAGGTCTGGTGATCGCTTTGGTCTCCGGCTACAGCGATTCGAGCAACGCGCCACTGGTCGCGCTGGTGCTCTTGGTATTGAACCTGCTCTTCAAGCCCGAAGGAGTGTTCTCCCATCACAAGGCGCGGGCGGTGTAGTCGATGGAGGCTCTCGTCCAGCGGTTCCCGGGTGCTCGCCTCGGGGTGAATGCGGTCACCGCATTGGTCATCTGGGGTCTGCTCACCTGGGTGAATCAGTTCATCGAGCCGTTGATGAGTTACTACCTGGCAACGGCTGCGATGTACGCCACGGCCATGTTCG
>RGQW01000096.1 GCA_010029945.1 Actinomycetota bacterium
TCAAGGACGCCATCCCCGGCGCTCGCGTCGACGCGAAGGTGTCCCGGATGCCGGGCGGCTTCACCGGTCGAGTGAAGAAGCTGGATCGCCGTGACAAGCTCGCGAACGTGGTTGTTGTACACCCAGCCACCAACGGCGTCATCAACGCCAAAATCATGCGCGGCATCCTCGATCCCCTGACCGACTACGAGCGCGTCGTCATCGTGAACGCCTCCGTGCCCCGTTCATGGGAGAAGCAGAACAACAAGGTGATCGCGAAGGTCACTCCCGACTACCCCAACGTCGTCGTCGCTGACTGGAAGAGCGCCTCCGACGGCAGGAGCGAGTACTTCGTTTCCGACGGGGTGCACCTGACGGATTCGGGAGCCGCAGCCTTTGCGGAAGTCATTCGTGAGGCTTCCGGCTTGTGACCTGAGCACGACAGATCACGCGCGGTGACGCATACTGGCCGAATGCACCTCGGTCCCCGCGCTCGGCTGATCGCTATCACCTCGGCGGTCCTTGTCATCGTCGGTGCCTTGTCGATCGGTGGCGTTCTAGCCTTCGGGCCGTTGTTCCCCGCGGCCAACGCCCAACCGACGGTGGACCTGGTGTCCAAGAAGACCGTCGCTCGGTCTCTGACCAGCCCGTGGGGTCTTGCGTTCCTGCCCGATGGGTCCGCTCTGGTTTCCGAGAGAGACACCGGCCTCGTCCGACGGATCGCCGGTCGATCGAACGGCTCCCCCGCGCGATCGTTGACCAAGACCTCGACAGTGGGCACGGTCAGCGGGGTCCGCGCCGGTGGCGAAGGAGGGCTCCTCGGGATTGCTGTTCCGCCTACGCCGCGCGGAACCCAACCGGAGGTGATCTTCGCGTACCTGACGACGGCACGGGACAACCGAGTGGTGCGCATCGCCTGGGACGGCCGCAGCCTCGGGCGCCAAACGCCGATCGTGACCGGAATTCCCAAGAACACGTACCACAACGGTGGCCGCATACTCGTGGACGATGACGTTCTCTACATCGCGACCGGAGATGCCGGGATCCCGGAGCTCGCGCAAGACCGCACCTCACTGGCCGGCAAGGTCCTGCGGGTGGACTTCGACGGAGCGCCCGCGGCTGGCAACCCCATCGACGGGTCCCGGATCTTCACCCTCGGGCATCGCAATGTTCAAGGTCTCGCACTCGATGACGCGGGACGACTGTGGGCCACGGAGTTCGGCACCAGCAAGGCCGACGAGCTCAACCTGCTCCGCCCGGGACGAAACTACGGCTGGCCGGTGGTGGAGGGTCGCAGCTCGAAGCGTGGATTCACTAACCCGAAGGTCACGTGGTCGCCGACATCTACCGCGTCACCGAGTGGTTTGGCGATTCAGGACGGCGCCGCCTACGTGGCGAGCCTGCGGGGCGAAGTCCTGTGGCGAGTCCCCTTGAAAGGCACCCGGGCCGGAAAGCCCAGGGCCGTCGACCTCGGTGAGCAAAGCCGTCTGCGCACGGTCGCCGCGGCACCCGATGGTCGGCTCTGGCTGTCCACCAGTAACACCGATGGGCGGGGCGATCCCGGCTCCCGGGATGACCGCATGCTCAGCTTGATCGTCGACGACTAGCCACTCATTCCCGAGCGCTGGATTCGGGTCAAGAAATCAGCGAGCTCACCACCCACGCGCGCGGGCTGTTCGATGGCAGATAAGTGACCGGAGTTGGCTATTTCGCTGGCATGGGCGTCGGACAGCGCTTCGAGCATGGTGTTCTGCTCGCTCAGCGGTGACATACCGTCCTCATCTCCCCACAGCACGAGAGCGGGAACATCCACCTCTCGCAGCATCTCCACCGAGTCCGGGCGTGCGGCCATCGCACGCTGGTACCAGGAGACGGTTTCCGGGGATACTTGGAGCATCCAAGACTCGACCCTGTGGACGGCCTCCGGCCGTGACGCGTGGGTCGTGGGTCCCACCAGGACCGGAAGAATCTTCTCGCGCAAGATCTCCGCACATCTGCTCGGAGATTGATCGATGAGGGCGGCGAGCTCCTGTCGGGCCTGCTGCGCATCGGCGGAGTCGGCCGTGGCTTTGGTGTCACACAACCCGACCCCGGCGAGCATCTCCGGCCGTTGGCGCCACCATTCCATGGTCAGGTACCCACCGACGGAAAGTCCAGCCACCACGAGTCTGTCGACGCCACGGTCCAATGTCGCTGAGATCAGCGTCGCCACCACGCCCGCGAGATTCGGCTCGCCCTCCGCCGGGAGGGGGCTGGCTCCGAATCCCGGGAGATCGGGAACGAGAACGCGCCAGCCGATATCGACGATCGCGGGTATCTGCTCATCCCACATGTGATGGTCACACGGAAAGGCGTGCAGCAGCATCACAACAGGACCCGATCCCTCATCAATCATCGCGAGGCTCACGCCAGATCACTCCACTTGTCCATCGGGCCAGTCCAGTGGCTCGGAAGATCCTCAGAGTCGGGCTCGATGACATGCACGATGCGATTGAGTAGGTCACCGACGAATCGCTCCCCCACCCACAGGTGCTTGGCATCGGGAACGGCAACGACGTCGATGGCCGGCGCCACAGCAAACGCCTCGCGAGCGGCCTGCGGGGGCAGAAAGTCGTCGAACTCGGGCACGAAGGCCACGACGCGTCGCCCGGCTGTTTGCCACACACGCACGTCCTCGGCGGTAGCGAACCGTAGCGGCGGGCTCAACAAGACGGCACCGCGAACAGGGTCGACATTTCCGTGCTTGAGAACGACGTCGGTGCCGAAAGACCACCCCACCAACCAGATATTCGGCAGTCCCCGCCGCTGTGCTTCATCAATGGCTGCCCGCAAGTCCAAACCCTCGCCCTCGGCACTGTCGAACGCACCTTCGCTGACACCGGCAGCAGAAGCGGTGCCGCGGGTGTTGAAGCGCAGCACGGCGATGTCGGACATGGCTGGTAGACGCCACGCCATTTTGCGCAACACGTGTGAATCCATCATGCCGCCGTGCGTGGGCAACGGATGAACACACACGATCGTCGCCCGCGGCTGATGCTCGAGCGGAAGGGCCACCTCGCCGACGAGTCGCAACCCATCGGCGGTCGTCAACGAGAGGGGCTCGCGACGGGCCGGCAGCACCGAATTGGCCGTGATCGGTTCGTCGACGACATCCATCATCTCGGGCCTCGCGTTCCACGAGCCCGCCAGCACGGTGTGTGCCAATGGCGCCTGTCATCGGCGCCATTCGGATCATCGGCACTCCACGCCACCACATGAGGAGTCGCCGGCCGAATCTCATGATCGCACCCCGGGCATCGGTACGTTTTGGTTGCCGACGACCCGGTCAATGACCGCACGATCCAGTCGCCGTCCGGGTGCGATTCGATCTGCTGATTGGACTGCGGAGCCGCGCGTTCGGGTTCGGGGCGCCTGCGGTTCTTTCGACCCACGTCATCGACCCTTATGCGTACGAGCGAAAACCACGACCGGCTTTTCGCCCGGTGTAGCCCGCCGTCACCAGATGCTCCAGCCATGGCGCGGGAGCGAAACCGGGCTCACGAAACTCCCGATACAGCGTTTGTTGAATAGCCAGCGACACATCCAACCCGACAACGTCGAGCAACTCGAAGGGGCCCATCGGGTAACCACAGCCGACCTTCATTGCCGTGTCGATGTCGTCGGTGGTCGCGTAGTTACCCTCGGCCATCTTGATGGCGTCGTTCAGGTACGGGAACAGCAGCGCATTCACAATGAAGCCGGCTCTATCACCGCAGTGAACCCCCACTTTGCCGATCCGAGACACGACACTTCGGGCGGTGGCGACGACATCCGGGCTCGTTGCGACCGTGTCGACGACCTCTACGAGTTTCATCACCGGTGCCGGGTTGAAGAAGTGAAGCCCGACAACATCTCCGGGGCGCGACGTCACCGACGCAAGATCGACCACGGGCAAGGAGGAGGTTGTCGTCGCCAAGATGGCCCCCGGCCGACAAATCTCATCCAGGTTTTCGAACAGCGCGGTCTTGATGTCGAGTTCCTCGGCGATCGCCTCCACCACCAGATCCACATCGGCAAGGTCATCCAAAGCCGTGGTTCCGGTGATGCACCTTGGCAAATACTTCGATGATCCCCGTTGCCATGGTTCCGGAGCCGACAACACCCACCGCGTTGACCCCACGAACCGACACGTCCGAGGCGTCCCGCTTCGCCACATGGTCGTCGGCGACGATCTCGGGTGAGCCGGGCTCGGCGTAGGTGTAGAAGCCGCGTCCGGATTTCCGGCCCTTCAACCCGGCGGTAACCATGTGCTTGAGGATGGGACTCGGGGCGTGCAGACGATCTCGACCCTGCCGATACATGGTGTCCAAGATTTGGTACGACGTGTCGAGCCCGATGAGATCCAACAGAGCCAGGGGCCCCATCGGCAAACCACAGCCCAACCGCATCGCCGCATCGATGTCCTCACGGCTTGCATACTTCTGTTCGAACATCGATGCCGCATGATTGAGGTAGCCGAACAACAGGCTGTTGGCAATGAACCCGGCTTTGTCTTCACAGATCACCGCCTGTTTGCCGATCTGCTCCGCGAAGACACGAATCTGCTCGACAACCTCATCGTCGGTGACCACCGTCCGAACGATTTCCACGAAATCTTGCACGGGAGCCGGATTAAAGAAGTGCAACCCCACCACGCGTGACGGTTGGCTGACCGCCGTGGAAATCTCGGTGACCGACAGCGACGAGGTGTTGGTGCACCAGATGACTCGATCGGGCAAGAGGCCGTCGAGCTGGCCGAGCACCTGGCGTTTCAACTCCAGGTTCTCGGGTACCGCTTCGATCACGATGTCCGACGTCAAACACTCCTGCAGGTTGGTCGTGAAAAGGATGCGATCGAGAATCTCGGACCGCTCACTCACGGTCAGTTTGTCGCGGGCCACCGCTCGGTCTGTGGAGGCTTCGATGCGCTGACGTGCATCGCTGACGGTGGCGTCGTCAATGTCGATAGCACGGACCGCAAAACCGTGCCGCGCGACTACCTCGGCGATCCCAGTCCCCATGGTTCCCAAGCCAATGACCGCAATCGTGCCGACGCTGTCCCGTGCTTCCATGAGGGCAGTCTGCCAAAGGGTCACAACAGGCGCAGACCCGAATCCGCTGTGCCTTTGAGTTCGTCCTAGTCCACGACGAGACAGCGCACACCGCGATCCTCGGCGAGGGCTCGGGCTCGGGGTCTGACCCCTTACACAACCCAAACGTGCCGTGAACCTCTTGTGCGCTCACTTCGCGTAGGTTCACGGAAATCATCGCGTGCGCCTCAACTGCGGAAGCCCGGAGTGATCATGAAGAAGTCCACGAAGATCGCGATCAGCACTACGGCCGTCGCCGCCGTTGCCCTGAGCGCGACAGTCGTCGCCATTTCCGGAGGAGACGTCAGAAATCTGATCGCCGGCCCACGGGCTGCAATCGTCAGCACACTGGCAGATGAGGGAGCCATCACGGCGATGCCTGACCTCGCTACAGATGAGGCCAGCGCCTTTCTGCGCTCGCTGGTGGACGATGGCACCTTGACCCAAGCCCAAGCCGACGCGCTGGCCGAGGCAGGTGACCGAGAGGGCATTCGATCACTCGTCTCGCAGGGCATCCTCGATCCCAGTGATCTCCAGGCAATCTTCGCCGCCTTGCAGGAATTGCAGTGAACTGTGCGCTCTCGGGGGCGGCACCGTCGCGCCGGATGCTCGCTCGTCGACCCTCAAAACAGGCGCAGGCCCGAATCCGCCGTGCCTTTGAGTTCGTCGTAGTCCACGACGAAACAGCGAATACCACGATCCTCGGCGAGGGTTCGGGCCTGGGGCTTGATTTCCTGAGCGGCGAAGACGCCGGAGACGGGAGCAAGTATCGGATCTCGATTCAACAGCTCCAGATAGCGCGATAACTGCTCCACTCCATCGATTTCACCGCGCCTTTTGATCTCAACCGCCACCGGCTTGCCCTCGTCATCCCGGCACAAAAGATCGACCGGCCCGATCGCGGTGGGGTATTCACGTCGCACGAGAGTCCAGCCACTACCGAAC
>RGQW01000097.1 GCA_010029945.1 Actinomycetota bacterium
AAGAAGCCGT
Source organism: Actinomycetota bacterium (assembly GCA_010029945.1). Taxonomy (GTDB): domain Bacteria; phylum Actinomycetota; class Actinomycetes; order S36-B12; family S36-B12; genus S36-B12. The sequence goes on from RGQW01000097.1 coordinate 11, forward strand.
AGTAGCGGTCGAAGCCCCGGGCGAGCGGCCATTGATCGAACGGGCCGGCGGCAGAGATGTCTTGGGTGGGGGCCAGATGCCACTTGCCGACACAGAAGGTGGCATAGCCCTCGGCGTGAAGGACTTCGGCGATCGTCGATGCCGAGTTCGAGATGTGCCCCAGCTGATGGGGGAAGCCGGTTCGCCAGTTCGACACACCACGCATCCCGACGGCGTGCTGTGAGCGACCCGTCAATAGCGCAGCCCGCGTGGGCGAACACAGCGGTGTGACGTGAAAATTCGTGAACTGCACGCCGGCTTTCGCCAGCGCGTCGACGTTGGGCGTGTCGATGTCGGAGCCGTAACAACCGAACTGGGCAAAACCGGTGTCGTCCATCAAGATGACGACAACGTTCGGTGCGTCCTCACCTGGATGCACAGGTTCGGTGAAATGCGGTTCGGAGTCAGCGAGGGTTCGCCCGATTCTTCCTTCGAAACCGTTCATCAGTCAGCCTCCCTCACGCTTCGTCGGTATCAGGGTCGAGTTCGCTCAACGGGCGTCCGCCGAGCATGGGCCCGGTGGTGTGGAGATGGCAGGCCACCTCCCCACCCGCTGCGGTGGCGATCGGCGTCGGAAACGAGGTGTGGCAGATGTCCATGACATGCGGGCAGCGGGCAGCGAACGGGCACGCATCGACGGGAGGCGCACCGGTCGCGCCAGCGACTCCTCGACCTAAGGCCCGACGACGACTCGTTTTCTCGCGTTGGACCGCGGGGTCAGGGTCAGGGATCGACGCGATCAAAAGCGCGGTATAGGGATGGGCCGGGTCGTCGCAGATCGCGTCGGCGGGCCCGGTCTCGACGATGCGGCTGTGGTACATGACCGCAATTCGCTGGCAGACGTGACGCACGACGGCGAGGTCGTGGGCGATGAACAAGTACGCCGCATCGGTTTCTCGCTGAAGGCGTTCGAGCAAGTTGATGACCTGGCTCTGGGTGGAGACGTCAAGCGCCGAGACCGGCTCGTCAAGGACGAGCAGTTCAGGCGTGGTCGCGAGGGCCCGTGCGATCGCGATCCGCTGCCGCTGCCCACCGGAGAACTCATAGGGATACCGATCCAGATGATGCGCCTCGAGCCCAACGAGGCCCATCAACTCGGCGCTCCGCTCGTCGAGCGCTTCGTCCTGAAGCCCCATGTTCAATCGAAGGGGTTCGGCGACGATGTCGCGCACCGTCATCGCCGGATTCAACGAACCGACTGGATCCTGAAACACCACCTGAACCGCCTTGCGATACGCACGCGGGGTGCGCCGACCAAAGCCAGTGACGTCGAAGTCCCCGAGCCGAATCGTCCCTTCAGTCGGGTGGAGGAGACGCAGGATTGCTCGACCAAGCGTGGTCTTGCCCGAGCCGGACTCACCCACCAGGCCAACCGATTCGCTTGCGCGAATAGAGAGGTTTGCCCCCTGGACAGCCCGCACGTTCGGAAGCCTCTGCCACGGCAGGGTTCCGCGTCCTCCAGGGAACACAACCGACAGATCGCTGACCTCGAGCAGACTCATGATGCCTCCTCTCGGACGCCCTTGAGCGCGAGTTCTTCCGCTCGCACGCAGCGACTCATTCCGGTTGCGCTCGGCGTGAGGGCGACCGCCCCGCTGCGGCACTCTTGCGTCACGTGCTCACACCGATCAGCGAAATGGCAGTGGTCAGGCCACTCCCATGGGGAGGGAACCAAGCCAGGGATCGTTGGGAGGTCGCCAGAGCGGCTGACATTTCGGGGAATCGCCCGAATAAGCCCTTCGGTATAGGGATGCTGGGGCGAAGCAAAGACGTCCTCAAGACAGCCGGTCTCCACGACCTGCCCCGCGTACATGACCGCGACTCGATCGGCGAGGTCAGCCACAACGCCGAGGTCGTGCGTGATCAACAGCACCGACATTGAGCGACGACGGGCAAGATCGCCGATCAGATCCAAGAGTTGGCCTTGCACCGTGACATCGAGGGCCGTCGTGGGTTCATCTGCGATCAGCAGTTTGGGGCCGCAGGCGAGCGCCATCGCCGCGACAACCCGTTGCGCCATGCCGCCAGAGAATTCGTGGGGGTAGGCATCGATTCGTGACTCGGGATCGGGAATGCCTACCTCGGCAAGGAGCTCAATCGTTCGAGCTCGGGCAGCGGCTCGGCTCATGCCAAGGTGATAACGGAGCGGCTCTGCCACTTGCCGCCCAACGGTGTGGGCTGGGTTGAGCGCGGCGAATGGCTCCTGGAAGATCACACCGATGTCAGTGCCCCGAATCCGGCTGAGTTGCTCAAATGGCATCTCGACCAGCTCCGAGCCATCGAGCATGATCGATGACGCGGACGCCTGGCCTGGATCAGGCACGAGACCCAGGATCGAGAGCGCAGTAATCGACTTGCCCGATCCTGACTCCCCCACCAGCGCAACGACCTCGCCGCGACCGACATCAAGATCGATGCCGCTCACGACCTCGACATCATCGTCGGTGCCCAGTCGGGGAAAGGCAACGGAGAGACCACGGACGGTCAACACCGGATCCGAAGCGGACGATCCGCCGGCGTCCTGAACGGGCACGCCTTCGTTATCGATCGGCCTTGCTTCGCGGCGCTGAACATCACCAACCCCGATGCGTCCCCCGCGCGCCTCGCGAGCGAACGCGTCCCGAAGTCCATCACCGAAGACATTGAAGGCAACCACTGTCGAGAAGACAGCGAGCCCTGGCGGAATCGCTGGCCAGATGGTGCGATCGATACTCAACTGGGCGTCACGCAACATCCGCCCCCAGCTGGCCTGGTCGGATCCTGCACCGATGCCGAGGAAGCTCAGGCCGGCTTCGGCCAGGATTGCCTGAGCGAAGAGCAGGGTTGTCTGCACGATCAAGGCGGGCGCGACGTTCGGGAGGACGTGGCGGAACATCACCCGGATACTTGATGCTCCGGCCGCGATCGCGCCGTCGACGTAGAGTTCCTCGCGCGCCGCGAATACCTCGGCTCGTGTGAGGCGGGTGATCACCATCGAGTAGACGATGCCGACCGCGAGCATGGCCTTGGTGAGGCCGACGCCAAGCCCAGCGATGATCGCCATCGCCATCACGATCGCGGGAACAGCCACGACGGTCTCGACGATCCGCATCACCACAGCGTCAACCCAGCCGCGGAAATAGCCGATCAACAGTCCGAGCGGGACCCCGATCGCAAGTGCGACAACGACCGCTTCGGCACCAGCGAAGAGCGCGTAGCGGGCTCCGAACATCAGGCGACTGGCGATGTCTCGTCCCACGTGGTCGGTGCCAAGCCAGTACTCGCTTGACGGACTGAAGAGGATGTCCTGGAAGCGGGTTGCGAGGTTTTCGTCGTGAGGGGCCAGGAGGGGTGCCAGCAACGCGACGATCACGACGACGAGGAGGTAGACGCCACCGACCATGGCGACTTTGTTCCGTGTCAGTCGAGCTTGGACACGTTGACGTGTGGACATGCTCATCCCCGGACCCGCACCTTCGGATTGAGCCAGGCATAGCTCAGGTCAAGGGCGATGTTGACCAGCACGACCACAAAGGCGATCACCATGACGAATCCAAGCAACGCCGGCACGTTGCCGCGGAAGATTGCGTCGACGCCATACGACCCCAGCCCGGGGATGTTGAAGATGAGTTCGACGAAGAGCGACCCGCCGAGGAGCGCTGCCACTTGGAACCCGATGAGGGTCACCACCGGGATCGCAGCATTCCGGATCGCATGCCGACCAACGACCCGGCGGACCGGAAGGCCCTTGGCCAAGGCAGTGCGAACATAGTCCCGCTGCAACACACCGATCATCGCGGAACGTGTCTGTCGGGCAATGGCGGCCGACGCGGCAACCCCCAAGGCAACGCTGGGCAAAACGAGCGCCTCAACCCACTCCCCAATGCCGTCGGGCCCACCGGGGGGCCAAACGGCCGGGAGCCAACGAAGCTCGATCGCGAAGTAGTACGCCAAGAGCAACGCGATCCAAAAGCTCGGCATGGCGATGCCAAGCGAGGCGATCACGGTGATCACTCGGTCCTGCCAACGGCCCGCCTTCAGCGCTGCGAGCACGCCGAGGGAACATCCGATGACGACGGCGAGCAAGAGGCCACCGAACGCAAGACCCAAGGTGACCGGAATTCGGTCGAAGAGTTCGGTCGTGATCTCTTCTCCGGTGAACCAGTTGGTGCCGAGATCACCTTGCACAGCATCGACCAACCAGTCGCCGTACTGGGACAGCAACGGCTGGTCGATGCCGAGTTCGGCTCGCTTGGCATCGATGGCATCCTCGGTGGCGTCGAGCCCCAAGATTGAGCCCGCCGGATCCGACGAGTTCGCCTGTGCCAGGAAGAACACCAGCGTCGCAACTGCGAACATCAGCGGAACCGCGGCCGCGAGTCGGCCGACGAGCAGTCGGAGCACGGCCGTGGCCTACTCGATGATTCGGATGCCGTGGGGGTAGGGACTCTGCATGCCCAGGCCCATGACGACCCCGTCCACGTTCGGTGCGTACATCGCATTTTGGCCTGCGTGTCCGAGTGAGATGATCGTGCCCGATTCGAGGAGGAGTTCGCTCGCCTGTGCGTAGAGCTCGCGAGCTTCCTCCGGGTCATCGCTCACGCTTGCCGCAGCGACGAGCTCATCCACCGGAGCCAGGTCTCCGACCTGGAAGGTGTCCCACGGTCGGATCGCAAGGGCCGGCAGGTTGCCGACGGGATGATCAAGGAGCGCACGAAGCCAGCTGATGCCGTATTCCTTCGAGAGCATCCGAGGCCCGAGTTCACCGTTGTTGATCTGGTCCAGCTCGACGTTGATACCCGTGGCCCCGAGCATCTGCACGATCAGTTCAACCGCCGGTGCGATCGCCGGCATGATCGGCATCGTGATGGTGAGACCGTCGCCGTAGCCGGCTTCAGCGAGGAGTTCCCGCGCCCGATCGGGGTCGTAGGCAAAGAGATCATCGAACTCGGGCCAATGGAACTGGCTGAAGTTCGATGGGTAGATTCCGCCACTCGCATCAGCCCGACCTGCGTGGACAGCGTCGTTGTACGCATCTCGGTCGATCGAATAGGCGATTGCCTGGCGAACGCGTTCGTCAGCGAGGGCCGGATTCAGCTCGCCGTTGCGATCGGTGATCAAGATGAATGGGAAGAGGTTCGGAACGGAGACCAGCTTCATGCCGGCATCGAGGCCCGTGACGACCTGCGTATCGGCGACAGTGGCGGAGATCTCAACTTCGCCAGTGATCAAGGCATTGATGCGAGCGTTGTTGTCCGGGAAGCCGGTGATCGAAATTTGCTCGACGCCCTGATCAGCGGGATTCCAATAGGTCGGATTCAACACGTACACCTCGGTGACGCCGGCCTGGCTTTCGCCATCGACGTGCATCCAGGGCCCAGAACCTTGGGGGTTTCGCGTGAGATCGCTTCCATCCAGATAGTTCGGGTTGATCATCATTCCGGGAATCGTCGACATCGTCAGCGGAAACTGGGGCTTGGGCACGTCGAACTCCACCTGGAACGTGGTGGCGTCGATCACTCGGGCTTCAACGAAGCCGCCCCAAGCACCGGCATTCGGATTTCCCTCGAAGGAGGTGTGGTAGACGATGTTGTCGACCGCCACCTGGGCATCAAACGGCGTTCCATCGTGGAATTGGACGTCGTCGCGCACCGTGAATTCCCACGTGTTGGGGTTCGGCCGAGTCCAGGCTGTCGCCAGCCCGGGAACGACGGAGAGGCCAGCGTCTTGCCTTGTGAGGGTGTCGTACACCGGGATGAGGAAGCCGAACTGTGCAGAGTTGACAGCAGCCGGGTTGAACGACGTCACGGCTCCAAACTCAGCGATGCGCAACTCGCCTGAAGGGGGAGGAATGACCTCGGGCTCGTCCGCTTGTTCTGTGTCGTCGAGCGCCTCCTCGCTTCCCGGCTGTTCCTCGGCTTCGACGACAATCTCGGCAGCTTCATCTTGGTCGTTGGATTCGGACTCGGTGGCACCGGCATCAGCATCGGAACCACCCTCG
>RGQW01000098.1 GCA_010029945.1 Actinomycetota bacterium
CGGCCACATCGTCGGCGTCTTCGAGGGCGACGTCGACTCCCGCCCTGCTCAACGCCAGCGCGATGGAGGTGCCGATCAAGCCGGTTCCGATAACGAGCACCGGCCCGTCGACAGCTGCGTGCTCGATCGCTTCCTCACTCATGGTTGAAGATCTTGGCGCAGTACTTCCGCGCCACGCAGATACACGTGCTGGATCTGATCCCGCGGCGTCGTTGTCTCCGCATGCACGAGGATGCGGATGACGCGCTCGAGAGCCCCCGCAACATCCATTTCCTGCGCACACATCAGCGGTGTGTCCACCAGGCCGAAAGCGCGGGCACCAGCTGCGGGAAAAGCGCTAGTCAGGTCGGGCGTGCTGGTCAAGATGACGCTGACCACGTCCTCGACGGCGACGTTGTTGACCTCCAACATGCGGCCGAGTAACTCCCCCACCGCGTCGGACATCTCGGCGGCGTCATCGTGCTCCAGGCACGTGGCTCCCCGGATACCACACATGCGAGGGGTGTTCATGGGTCCCGAGGGTACCGATCGCGGGGAAATCGAGTCGATCCCGTCACAGCCCGACGGCCGTGTAGAGGGATCGCAGTTGAGCGCCACGAACCTCGTCCACCTGGCCGGGCTTGAGGTTGCCCAACGAGATCGGGCCGATCGAGGTGCGCACCAGATCCAGAACCGGGTAGCCCACCGCGTCGAACATCCGTCGAACGATGCGGTTCCTGCCCGAGTGCAGCGTCACCTCGACCAGGCTTCGGTCGTCCAATCGCTGAATCACGCGCGCGCTGTCGCACACGATGGGGCCATCATCAAGGTCGACCCCCGTGCTGAGCGCGCGCATCGCCTGTTTACTGATGGCACCGTCAACCCGGGCCCGGTAGGTCTTCGCCACCTCGTGGCTCGGATGCATCAGTCGGTTGGTCAACTCACCATCGTTGGTCAACAGCAATAGGCCTTCGGTTTCTGCATCGAGTCGGCCGACGTGGAACAGTCGTTCCGACCGATCGGCGACCATGTCACCCACGCAGGGGCGTCCTCGATCATCGGACATCGACGTCACCACACCGCGGGGCTTGTTCAACGCGACAACCACGACTCCCGGAGCCGTAGGCACACGCTCGCCGTCCACGTGGACCACGGCGGTGGCCGGATCCACGCGCGTACCCAATTCGGTTACCACAACGTTGTCGACCCTCACGCGACCTTCGACGATCATTGCCTCGGCGGCCCGCCGACTCGCGATGCCCGCCTGCGCCAAGACTTTCTGAAGGCGGACTCCTTCTGATGGAGCCCCGGAGGATGGACCTGCTTCCGATGGATCCGTGTCCGATGGATCTGCTTGCGATGGATCCACGTCCGGTGACTCAGCCACCGACGGAATCCAAGACCTCCCCGAGGTCACCGAGGTCGGGAAGGTGCTCGGCGAGCGGCGGAAGCTCCTCCAGAGATGAAATGCCCAGACGTTCCAAGAAGTACGACGTGGTTCGGTACAAGATGGCGCCAGACTCACCTTCTTGTCCGGTTTCCTCGATCAGGCCTCGCGTGGTCAACGTCTTGATCACGCCGTCGACATTGACGCCGCGAACCGCGCTCACCTTCCCTCGCGATACCGGCTGTTGGTAGGCGATCACCGCCAGGGTTTCCAGGCTCGCCTGTGTCAACCGGGCTTGCTGACCATCGAGAACCCACCGTTCCACGAGCGGGCTGCACTCGGCCCGGGTGTAGTAGCGCCACCCTCCGGCCACCTCGCGCAGGTCGAAACCGCGCTCTTGATCGGCGTACTCCTCGGACAGTTCACGCACCGTTGCCTCGACGGCCTCCACCGGAGTCTTGGTGGCTTCAGCAAGGGTCATGATCGACATGGGCTCGTCGGCGAGCATCAGGAGCGCTTCTAGTGCCGCTCGAAGCGACGGGGCACCTAGGGCGTCGTCGTCCGTGTTGGTGTCGGCGTCGTTCGTGTCGGCCGTGTCCGTGTCGGTCGCGTTCGCGTCGTCTATGTCTGCGTCCTGAGTCACCGATCGTTCCTTTCTGGCACGTGCTGCGTTCGGGAAGCTTCTTGTTGCTGCTGATCGACATCGCGCTCGACGTCGAACTCGTCGGTGACGTCGACGTCGCCCTCTTCGGAGCCGACCCACCGGATCGTGAGGTCTCCCAACGGCGCTACCTGATCGAACAGCACGACGTGCTCTCGATACAACTCCAACAGGGCGAGGAAACGCCCCACCACAATCAGCAGCGAGTCGGCGTCAGCCACCAGCGCACGGAACGTGGACGTTCGTGAGCGCCGAAGGCGATACACGATCACGGCAGCCTGCTCGCGCACGCTCACCTTGGGCACGTGCAGATGCCCCAGGCCTACGTGCTCCGCCTCCTTGGGCGCCATGGCCAGGGCCGCCATCGCCGCGAACTGTTCGGCTCCCAGGCCGATTAAGACTTCTGGAAGCAACGCCGCGAACTGCGGTTCGAGGGTGACGCTGCGAGGGATGCGCTTGCTGGCGTTGTCCATCTGATCGGCTAGCAGGCCGGCCACCTGTTTGTATGCGCGGTACTGAAGCAGGCGCGCGAACAGCAAGTCTCTGGCTTCCAGAAGGGCGAGATCCTCCTCGTCCTCGACCTCCCCGCTGGGGAGCAGGCGCGCCGCCTTTAGATCCAACAGCGTCGCCGCGACCACCAGAAAACTCGAGGCCTCGTCCAGATCCCAATCAGAACCCTTGGCCTTGATGTAGGCGATGAACTCGTCGGTTACCTCGTGCAGCGCCAGTTCGGTGACCTCGAGCTTGTGTTTTGCGATCAGCGACAGCAAGAGGTCGAACGGGCCTTCGAAGTCGCCGACCTTCAAAGAGAAACCGCCCGCGGGTGCGGGCGCGCCAGGATCGGCATCTGCAAGCGCGACCGACTCCCCGGGATTGTCCGTGGAGATCGTCACCGGGCGAGGACTTCCCTCGCCAGTCGACGGTACGCCTCGGCACCGGAACTACTCGACGCGAAGGACGTGATCGGCTCACCCGCGACAGCAGCGTCGGGGAACTTCACCGTGCGATTGATGACGGTGCTGAACACCTGGTCACCGAAGGCTTTGGTGACGGTCTCCAGCACCTCACGGCTGTGCAGTGTCCGCGGGTCATACATCGTGGCGAGCACGCCGAGAATGCGCAGGTCCGGATTCAATCGACCCATCACCTTGTTGATGGTGTCCTGCAGCAGGGCAACGCCGCGCAGAGCGAAGTACTCGGTCTCCATCGGGATGATGACGTCACTACTGGCCGTCAAAGCGTTGACCGTCAACAGGCCCAACGACGGCTGGCAGTCGATCAGCACGATGTCGTAGTCGGCCACCACCGGCTCCAACGCTCGCTGGAGGGCGTACTCCCGGCCCACTTCCGACACCAGTTGGATCTCAGCTGCCGACAGGTCGATGTTGCTGGGCACGAGGTCCATGCCGGCGACCTCGGTTTGCACGAGCACGTCACCGAGATGGCAATTGGGGTCGGTCAACAGGTTGTAGACGGTCAGTTCCATCTCGTTCGGGTTGTAGCCCAGGGCGACCGAGAGCGCACCCTGCGGATCGAAGTCAACGAGCAGTACCCGGCGTCCATATCCGGCCAGTGCCGCACCCAGGCTCACCGTCGAGGTGGTCTTCCCCACCCCGCCCTTTTGGTTCACCATCGAGATAACGCGCGCCGGGCCGTGCGAGGTGACCGGATCTGGCGCCGGGGGCTCGCCACCGGAGCCAACGGTGGCCGAAGGTTCCTGATCGTCAGTCATCGGCGTCCTTCCATCTCGCCGTGAGCCTACTGCGCGCGAGGGTGGCTGGCGGCGTACACCTCGCGCAGCGAGTCGGCCGTCACCAGGGTGTAAATCTGGGTCGTGGTCACCGACGCGTGACCCAGGAGCTCCTGCACCACCCGGACGTCGGCCCCACCCTCCATCAGGTGGGTGGCGTAGGAGTGACGCAGCGTGTGGGGGCCCACCTCGTCGGTGATCCCCGCGGCCTGGGCGCTGGCCCGAACCACTTCCCAGGCCGCCTGGCGGGACATCCGGGCACCCCGCACGCCGAGGAACAACGCCGCGCCCGGTCGGCGCTTGGCCGAACCAGCAGCAGCAAGGGCCGGCCGGCCAAGGGTCAGGTAGGCCTCGAGCTGGCGTCAAGGTCCACGTCATCCACGTCCAGGCCGACCACTTCGGATATTCGAGTCCCGGTTCCGTACAGAACCTCCAACAGCGCGCGATCCCTCGACCCGACGGCGGTGGCCGGGTCCTGCGTGGCGCCGATCATCGCTTCGATGCTCGCGTAGGGCAGGGCCTTAGGTAAGCGCCGAGGGATGGACGGCGGTGCCACCTCGGCTGCGGGATCCGACGGAGACCACCCCTCGAGGACCGCGAACTTGTGAAAGGAACGCACCGCGACGACCACCCGCGCGGCGCTCGAGGCACTGAGGGTCGACTCCTCGGCCACGCCGTTGGCTTTCGGGTTTCGCAAGGACGCCGCGAATCGCGCGACGTCCTGAGACTCGACCTCCTCGACGAGCGCGATCTCGATGGATCGACACCAGCGTGAGTAGCGAGCCAAGTCACGCTTGTACGCGGCGACGGTGTTCGCGGACAGTCCCCGTTCCACGCTCACGTGGTCGATGTACCCGGCGATGGCGTCATCAACAGAGATTGCCGTCATAGGGGTCGCCGCAGACTAGGCCAGCACCTCGGCTACCGGAACGTACGGAAGGTCAAAGGCCTCGGCCACGGCTTCGTACGTCAAGGAACCTTCGTGCACATTCAGCCCAAGCGCGAGAGCTGCGTCATCGGCCAGGGCCTGCCTCCAGCCCTTGTCGGCGAGTGCGACGGCGTACGGGAGGGTCACGTTGGTGAGCGCGTACGTGGAGGTGTGTGGAACGGCACCCGGCATGTTCGCGACGCAGTAGAACACCGAGTCGTGGACCCGGTACGTCGGGTCGTCGTGCGTGGTCGGGCGAGAGTCCTCGAAGCACCCGCCCTGGTCGATGGCAATGTCGACGAGCACCGATCCGGGCTTCATGCGAGAGACCAACTCGTTCGAGACCAGCGTCGGCGCCTTCGCACCCGGAACCAGTACGGCCCCGATCACCATGTCTGCGTCGAGCACGGCGCGCTCGACCTCGAAAGCGTTGGACGCCACGGTTTGCATGTGCCCCTGGTAGATGGCATCCATCTGCCGCAGTCGCGCGATGTTCTTGTCCAGCAGCAGCACCTCGGCTTGCATGCCGAGTGCGATCGCGGCGGCGTTCATGCCCGACACACCCGCACCGATCACGACCACTTTCGCGGCGTACACACCCGAGACGCCACCCATCAGCACCCCACGCCCACCATGGGCGCGCATCAGAGCGTGCGAGCCGACCTGAGGTGCGAGTCGTCCGGCCACCTCACTCATCGGCGCCAACAGCGGAAGACTCCCGTCGGGCAGTTCGACCGTCTCGTACGCGATCGCGGTGGCACCGGCGCGCAATATCGCGTCGGTGCATTCGCGCGAGGCCGCCAAATGCAGGTAGGTGAACACCACCTGCCCGGCGCGGATCCGGTGGTACTCCTCGGCGACGGGCTCCTTGACTTTCAACACCATCTCGGCGTCGCCCCAGACATCATCGGCCGTGTCACGCAACTGAGCGCCGGCGGCGACGTACTCCGCGTCAGATATCGAGGACCCCAGACCCGCACCGGACTGCACGAGGACGTCGTGACCATGCCGGGTGAGTTCCATCGCGCCCGCCGGGGTGATCGCGACCCGGAATTCGTTGTTCTTCACCTCCGTGGGAACACCGATACGCATGCCGCCTCCTTATGCGTCAGGGCAGGCCACACGGCCCCTGCCCGTTGTTGTCCAGGATCAGATTAGACCCGGCGAACCCGGGAATTGGCCTCAAGCCAGGCACGGGCATTCCACGGATCATTCGCCGGCCGCAGGTCCCCCTCATCTCGGCTGGGAAGCGCCGCGAGGGCCAAGATCCCCGCCACCGCGGACGGACTGCCCACCCGGCCGTGCAGCACAAGGTCC
>RGQW01000099.1 GCA_010029945.1 Actinomycetota bacterium
TGCTGTCTGATCCCGAAAAGCGACAGATGTATGACATGGGTGGAGACCCGTTGAGTCAGTCCGGAGGGTTCGGGGGATTCGGCACGACGGGTTTCGACTTCGGCGACATCATGGATGCCTTTTTCGGTGGTGGCGGAGGCGGTCGCCAGCGTGGACCCCGCAGCCGGGCGCAACGCGGGCAAGACGCCCTGGTGCGGGTGCAGATCGATCTGGCGACGGCGGTCTTCGGCGGCGAACAGGACATCACGGTGGACACCGCGACCGCGTGCGCAACCTGCACCGGTTCGGGAATGGCCGAGGGAAGCGAGCTGGAGACCTGCGTGATGTGTAAGGGCGCGGGCGAGATCCAATCGGTGCAGCGGTCGTTTCTCGGGCAAGTGATGACATCGCGTCCGTGTCCGCAATGCCAAGGATTCGGCACCACAATTCCCTATCCCTGCCCGGAGTGCTCGGGTGAAGGTCGCGTGCGCAGTCGCCGCACGCTCACCATCAAGGTGCCGCCGGGCGTGGACACCGGAACGCGTATCCAACTGCAGGGGGAGGGCGAGGTTGGCCCCAACGGCGGCTCCGTGGGTGACTTGTTCGTCGAGGTCGTCGTGGCCCCGGACCCGGTGTTCGAGCGGCACGGAGACGAGCTGCACTGCGTGGTGAAGATCCCGATGTCCGCTGCGGCACTGGGCACCAACGTGCACCTCGACACCCTCGACGGCCCGGAGGATCTGACCGTGCCGGCGGGGACCCAAGCGGGAGCAACGATCACCTTGCGGGGCAAGGGTGCCTCGCGGCTGCGCGGCGGGTCTCGCGGTGATCTCTTTGTTCACGTGGACGTGGAGGTTCCGTCGAAATTGGATGCCCGTCAATCGGAGTTGCTCCGGGAGTTCGCAGAGCTTCGTGGGGAGAACACCACGCATACGGTGTCCACGCGAACGAGCGCAGACAACGGTGGCCTCTTTGGTCGCTTGAAAGACGCCTTCTCGTCGCGGTGAGCCCACCGGTTTTTCTCCTCCACCCCGACCGCGCCGCCGAGGCCCGCGTCGGTGTCGAGGTTGTACTGGACGGGCCGGAAGGCCGGCACGCGGTCGCTGTCCAACGTGTTCGCGCCGGCGAGATGATCCAGTGCGTCGATGGCTCGGGGCGACGCATCACCGGATCGGTCACCACTGTGCACCAGTCGGATTCCGCGACGATCACGGTCACGGCAGTGACCGATGAGCCTGAACCGATTCCCCAGATCACCGCGGTGCAGGCAATCGCTAAAGGTGATCGCGGAGAGCGCGCGGTGCAGATGCTTACCGAAGCTGGAATCGACGCGATCGTGCCGTGGCAAGCCGAGAAGAGTGTTGCGCGATGGGATGAGACGAAAGCAACCAAGAATCGAGGTAAGTGGGCGGCAACCGCTCGAGAGGCAACCAAGCAGGCGCGACGCTCACGAGTCCCGCGCGTGGATCGAGTGACGACATCCGGGGGTGTCGCGGAACTGATTGCCGCGTCGGGTGTGGCCTTGGTCCTTGATGAGCAAGCGTCCGTGCAGTTGACCTCCATCGCCGCGGAAGCGGCCCGAGACATCATGCTCGTCATCGGCCCGGAAGGGGGACTTAGTGACAACGAGCGAGGACAGTTCACGGATGCGGGGGCCTATCTCGTGCAACTAGGTCCGTCGGTCCTGCGCACGTCCACCGCCGGGATAGCGGCGTTGAGCGTCCTGTCGGCTCAGATAGGGCGCTGGTAGCCCCGTGATCGCCGTGAAAGGATGACGAGATGGCCGACTGCCTGTTCTGCTCGATAGTCGCCGGGGACATCCCCGCGGACATCGTGCTGTCCAATGACGACGTCGTCGCTTTCCGGGACATTGCTCCGCAGGCACCCGTGCATGTGTTGGTTGTGCCGCGCGATCACCACGCGAATGTCGGCGAACTCGCGTCTGCTGCTCCTGCCACGACCGCAACGTTGCTCCAGGCGGCGCAGGAGGTGGCGGCTGAGGAAGGCGTGGGCGATGCCTACCGTGTCGTGTTCAACACCGGCGCCGGCGCCGGACAGACGGTGTTCCACGTCCACGCCCACGTGATCGGCGGCCGAAACCTCGAATGGCCTCCCGGATGAGCAACGCAGCGAGCGACTCCGACGCACGAATGACCATCGAGATCCCCAACTCTCAACCGATGGTCGCCCTCCTGGGATCCAACGATGAGTACCTCCGCCTGATCGAGAACGCGTTCCCCTCGGTGAGCGTGCTCGTGCGGGGCAACGAAATACGACTCGACGGCCCGGCGGAAGAGAGCGCGGTTATCGACTCCTTGATCGCCGAGATGCTCGCGATGCTGCGTACCGGCCAGGCCCTGTCGACGGAGTCCGTCGAGCGTTCCATCGGCATGCTGCGCAACGGCACGCGTCCATCCGACGTCCTCACCGCCAACATCTTGAGCAACCGCGGGCGCACGATTCGACCCAAGACCCTCAATCAGAAGCGGTACGTCGACGCGATCGACAAGAACACCGTGGTGTTCGGAATCGGCCCGGCCGGCACCGGCAAGACCTACTTGGCCGTGGCCAAGGCCGTGCAGGCGCTGCAGGCCAAGCAGGTGAACCGCATCGTGCTCACCCGTCCCGCCGTCGAAGCGGGGGAGCGCTTGGGCTTCCTTCCCGGAACTTTGAGCGAAAAGATCGATCCCTACCTGCGCCCCTTGTATGACGCGCTGCACGACATGATCGACCCGGAGTCGATTCCACGGCTCATCACGTCCGGCACCATCGAAATTGCCCCCCTGGCCTACATGCGCGGACGTACCTTGAACGACGCCTTCGTTATCTTGGACGAGGCCCAGAACACGTCGGCTGAGCAAATGAAGATGTTCCTGACTCGATTGGGATTCGGATCGACCATGGTCGTCACCGGCGACATCACGCAGGTGGACCTTCCCGGCGGAACGCAAAGCGGGCTGCGTGTGGTCGGGGAGATCTTGGACGGACTTGAGGACGTTGGCTTCTGCCGCTTGACGGCGCACGACGTCGTCCGTCACAAACTCGTCGGCAAGATCGTGGAGGCCTACGACCGGTATGACGCGAGGCACCAACCATGACGCTGCCGAGTATCTCGGTCGACGACGACGCCGGCTCGCCGATCGACCTGAACGCGCTCAGCGACCTCGCCGGCCATGTCTACTCGACGATGCACATCCACCCCGATTCCGAGCTCGGAATAACGCTGGTGGATATCGACCGGATCACCACGCTGCACGAAGACTGGATGAACGAACCCGGCCCCACCGATGTGGTGAGTTTCCCCATCGATGAGCTGGTGCCCGGGACCCCTGAGGCCTTGTCTGGCCCGGGGATGCTGGGGGACATCGTCATCTGCCCGGAGTTCGCCCAGGCAGATGCCACCGCTGCCGACCGCAGTCTGGACGAACACGTGCAGTTCCTTACCGTCCACGGGCTCCTTCATCTGCTGGGATACGACCACGCGACGGAAGAGGAATACGCGAGAATGTTCGCCCTGCAAGACGAACTACTGGATAGCTGGGGTGCGGCACGATGAATCTCTGGCTGGTGTTGATCGCGATCGCTTTGATCGTCGTGTCGGGGCTGCTGATCGCCGCTGAGACGGCGATGACCCGTGTGTCCAAGACTCGGATCGACGAGCTCCGCAAAGAAGGCAACGGGAACGAGAAGCGGGCGGAGCTTCTGCTCAGCGTTCTGCAGGACCGAGCGCGGTATGTGAACGTCTTGTTCCTGCTGTCGACGATCGCGACCATCACGTCGATCACGCTGATCAGTTACGTGGCGGTGCGGGCGCTGACCTCGGGTGACGGCTGGTCGACGTGGATTGCACTCGTCGTCGTGATCGCTGCTCTTGTCGTCGTGGCCTACATCGGCTTGGGTGTGGCGCCACGGACGTTGGGCCGCCAGCACGCGGAGCGCATCGCCTTGATCGCTGCACGACCGACCCGGTTCCTAGCAACGATCCTGGGCCCGATTACGACACTGCTCATCGTCATCGGCAACGCCTTGACGCCGGGGAAGGGCTTCCGCGAGGGGCCGTTCGACACTGCAGCGGAGCTTCGCGAAATGGTCGACCTTGCTGGCGCGGACGACTTGATCGAAGACGCCGAGCGGAAGATGATCCACTCGGTATTCGATCTCGGGGACACGTTCGCCCGCGAGGTCATGGTGCCGCGCACCGAGATGGTTTTCATCGAACGACACAAATCACTACGGCAGGCCATCAGCTTGAGTTTGCGCTCTGGTTTTTCTCGGATCCCAGTCATCGGGGAGAACGCTGACGACATCGTCGGTGTGATCTACCTCAAGGACATGGTCCGACGCACCTTCGAGCATCACGAAGCCGAGCGCGAAGACACCGTGGATTCACTCATGCGGGCCACCTCTTTCGTCCCCGACTCCAAGCCCGCAGATGAGTTGCTGAAGGACATGCAGGCCGCGCGTGTGCACGTCGCCATCGTGGTGGACGAGTACGGCGGGACGGCCGGCCTGGTGACGATCGAGGACATCCTGGAGGAAATCGTCGGCGAGATAGCCGATGAGTACGACACCGCTGCCCCGGAGGTCACGCAACTAGACGATGACCGTTACCGAGTGCTGTCGCGCATGAATCTCGATGACTTCGCGGAATTGACGCAAGTAGAGATCAATGCCGAAGACGAAGGTGTGGACACGGTGCTGGGCTTGATGGCGAAGCGACTCGGTCGCGTGCCGATTCCCGGCGCCGAGGTGGTGGAGAACGGCTGGTCCCTCGTTGCCGAGCGCGGCGCCGGGCGCCGCAACCGGATCGGGGCCGTGTTAGCCACACGCATCGCCACTGCGGACGATGGCGAACCGCACGACGAAGAGTGATCAGCACGACGATGAGGAATCGGCACGCACTGAGCTCGACGGCGAGGCAGGCCTGCTCGACCACGGGTGCCCCTCGAGCATCGACTACGGTCGCACCATGAAACTTACGGACTTCCAGGCCCTCAGTTTCGACTGCTACGGCACCCTGATTGATTGGGAAGCCGGCATCGGATCGGTATTGCGTGCCTGGGCTGATCGTCACGGTGTCGAGCTGAGCACGGAGGAGTTGCTGGTCGCTTACGCCGACAACGAGGCGGATGCTGAACGACACCACCCGACAGATCCGTATCCCTCGATCCTCGCGCGAGCCATGCGCGCTCTAGGGAAGACACTGGGGGTTGATGTGTCCGATGATGACGCGCACCTCCTGGCGACATCGGTACCCGACTGGCCCGCGTTCCCCGATTCTCACCAGGCTCTGGAGCGGCTCGCGCAACACTTCGCACTCATCATCGTGTCCAATGTCGACGACCATGGTTTCGCTGCGAGCAACGAAAAACTCGGTGTCACGTTCGATGCGATTCTCACCGCCGAGAGCATCGGCTCCTACAAGCCATCGCTACGCAACTTCGACGCCCTCGACCGGCAAGTGGATTCGATGGGCATCCCGCGCGAGAGGCTTCTGCACGTTGCCCAAAGCCTGTTTCACGATCACGTCCCAGCGAAATCTCGCGGCATGACCACTGTGTGGATCAACCGTCGCCACGCCGATCCTGGCTGGGGCGCGACCCCGGACCCGCACGCGACGGTCAGCCCCGATTGGACGTTCACGTCGATGGCGGAGTTTGCCGATGCCGTCGAGTCCGGTCGATGACACAAAACAGTGAGACGCCGGTGAATCACGCGGGCGGTCACCGGAGCGGCTTCGCGACGTTCGTCGGCCGGCCGAATGCGGGGAAGTCCACCCTGATGAACGCGATCGTGGGGTCCAAGGTGGCGATCACGTCCGATCGCCCACAAACCACGCGCCGCACGATCCGCGGCATCGTCAGTAGAAGCGACGGTCAACTGATCATCGTCGACACTCCGGGAATGCATCGCCCCCGCACGTTGTTGGGTGAGCGTCTCAACGACCAGGTGCACGAGACT
>RGQW01000100.1 GCA_010029945.1 Actinomycetota bacterium
AATCGGTCGAAGATCCGATCAAGGCGATCAATCTCCTGATCGGCTCGCCTACGGATGGCTGCCATCTCCCGCTCGCCGGATTCGCGCACCTTGCGGCGGACGTCCGACTTCGCGCCCTCTGCTTCGAGTTCGGCGAGGTCGGCTTCCAACTTCTGCTGCCGAGCCTCAACGTCAGAGTCCCGACGTGAGGCAATCTGCTTCTTCTCAACACCCAACTGCTTCTCAAGATTCGGCAGTGCCTCGTGACGCCCCTCGTCGTCCACCCAGGTGATCATGTAGGCGGCGAAGTAGATGACCTTCTCCAAGTCCTTCGGAGCGAGGTCCAGGAGGTAGCCCAGGCGACTGGGGACACCCTTGAAGTACCAGATGTGGGTAACCGGAGCAGCAAGTTCGATGTGCCCCATGCGCTCACGGCGAACTTTGGCGCGCGTCACCTCGACGCCACAACGCTCACAAATGATGCCCTTGAAGCGCACCCGCTTGTACTTCCCGCAGTAGCACTCCCAGTCCCGCGTAGGCCCGAAGATCTTCTCGCAGAACAGGCCGTCCTTTTCCGGCTTCAGCGTCCGGTAGTTGATGGTCTCCGGCTTCTTGACCTCGCCGTGGGACCAGGTGCGGATGTCATCAGCCGTCGCGAGGCCGATACGCAGATCATCGAAGAAGTTGACGTCTAGCACGTGGATTTCCTTCGTTAGTTTCCGGTCGTCAATGTGTTGTCGCGTCTACAGTTCTTCGACGCTGCTGGGCTCGCGGCGGGAGAGATCGATGCCGAGTTCCTCCGCCGCACGGAAGACGTCGTCGTCGCTGTCCTTCATCTCGATGGCGACGCCATCGCTGGAGAGCACCTCGACGTTCAGGCACAAGGACTGCATTTCCTTAACCAGCACCTTGAACGATTCGGGGATGCCGGGCTCGGGAATGTTTTCTCCCTTGACGATCGCCTCATAGACCTTGACTCGACCCAGGACGTCGTCGGACTTGATGGTGAGCAGTTCTTGCAGGGCGTATGCAGCGCCGTACGCCTCAAGCGCCCACACTTCCATCTCACCGAAGCGCTGGCCGCCGAACTGCGCCTTACCGCCGAGCGGCTGCTGCGTGATCATCGAGTACGGCCCAGTGGAGCGCGCGTGGATCTTGTCATCCACCAGGTGCAGCAACTTCAGGATGTAGATGTAGCCGACGGAGATCTCGCCCGGAATCGGCTCTCCGGATCGACCGTCGAACAGGTTGGCCTTTCCGTTGGCGTTCACCAGGTGCAGGCCATCGGCCGTTGGGCGCGTCGACTCCAAAATCGTGGACAGTTCGTCCTCGCGTGCGCCGTCAAAGACAGGGGTGGCGATGCGCGATCGTGGTTGCACGGACTGGACTTCCTTGGGCAGATTTGCCACCCGTGGATCGGACGTGTCGACTTCCCATCCGGCGGCGGCCGCCCAGCCCAGGTGTGTCTCCAGAACCTGGCCGACGTTCATGCGGCCAGGAACACCGAGCGGGTTGAGCACGATGTCGACGGGAGTTCCGTCACTCAGGAACGGCATGTCCTCGACGGGAAGGATCTTGGCGATCACACCCTTGTTGCCATGACGGCCAGCGAGCTTGTCGCCTTCGGTGATCTTCCGCTTCTGCGCGATGTACACCCGCACGAGGCGATTCACGCCCGGCGGGAGCTCGTCCCCTTCATCGATGTCGAAGACGCGAACGCCGATGATCTTCCCGGACTCACCGTGCGGCACTTTCAGTGACGTGTCGCGAACCTCGCGAGCCTTCTCGCCGAAGATCGCTCGGAGCAATCGCTCCTCCGGCGTCAATTCGGTTTCGCCCTTCGGCGTCACCTTGCCGACGAGAATGTCGCCGGGCACAACGTCGGCGCCGACGCGAATGATGCCGCGCTCGTCGAGATCGGCAAGCACCTCTTCGGACACATTCGGAATGTCCCGAGTGATTTCCTCCGGGCCAAGCTTGGTGTCCCGTGCATCGATTTCATGCTCTTCGATGTGAATGCTGGAGAGCACGTCGTCTTGGACGAGCCGCTGGGAAAGGATGATGGCGTCTTCGTAGTTGTGGCCTTCCCACGACATGAAGGCGACCAACAGGTTCTTGCCGAGGGCGAGTTCACCTTGATCGGTGGACGGTCCATCCGCGAGCACCTGGCCCACCTCGATGCGCTGGCCCTCGGTCACGATCGGGCGCTGGTTGATTGATGTTCCCTGGTTGGAGCGCGTGAACTTGTCCAGCGCGTACGTCGTGTACTCGCCATCGTCTTCCGCGACAGTGATCAGGTCAGAGGAGACCTCGGTCACCGCACCGGCTTTGGTTGCCAGAACCATGTCCCCCGCGTCGTAGGCGGCCCGGAACTCCATGCCGGTGCCGACAAGCGGAGCCTCGGCCCTCAGGAGAGGCACCGCCTGGCGCTGCATGTTCGAGCCCATCAGCGCACGGTTGGCGTCATCGTGCTCGAGGAAGGGAATCATGGCAGTAGCCACGGACCACAACTGACGCGGCGATACGTCCATGTAATCAACGTCGTTGGGCTTCACGAACTCGACTTCGCCACCCTTGAGTCGAACAAGCACGCGATCCTCGGACATCGCACCGTTGTCCTTCAGCGGCGTATTTGCCTGTGCAATGACGAACCGGTCTTCCTCATCAGCGGTGAGGTAGTCGACCTGGTCGCTCACCTTGCCGTTCACGACCTTGCGATAGGGAGTCTCGACAAATCCGAAAGCATTGATCCGGCCGTAGGTGGCCAAAGAGCCGATCAGACCGATGTTTGGACCTTCGGGCGTCTCGATCGGACACATGCGTCCGTAGTGGGACGGGTGGACGTCGCGAACCTCGAAACCGGCACGCTCGCGTGATAGGCCACCGGGCCCCAGCGCGGATAGTCGACGCTTGTGGGTCAACCCCGCTAGCGGGTTGGTCTGGTCCATGAACTGCGAGAGCTGGCTGGTGCCGAAAAACTCCTTGATCGCAGCAACGACAGGGCGAATATTGATCAACGTCTGCGGTGTGATCGCTTCGACGTCCTGCGTGGTCATACGTTCGCGGACCACGCGCTCCATTCGGGACAGGCCCGTGCGGATCTGATTCTGGATGAGCTCGCCGACGGTGCGAAGACGACGGTTGCCGAAGTGGTCGATGTCGTCGGTCTCCACGACGACCTCACCGCGCGGCCCCTCCATGGTCGGCATGTCTGCGTGCAGACGCAGGATGTACTCAATCGTCGCGAGGACGTCGTCGAGGGTCAGGACACTTTGACTCAACGGGAGATCGAGACCGAGCTTGCGGTTGACCTTGTACCGACCCACCTTCGCGAGGTCGTACCTCTTGGTGTTGAAGTAGAAGTTGTCGATCAGGTTGCGTGCGTTCTCCAACGTGGGTGGCTCGCCCGGCCGCAACTTGCGGTAAATGTCCAGCAGCGCATCGTCCTGGCTCTCGATGGTGTCCTTCTCCAGCGTTGCCATGAAGATCTCGTACTGACCAAAGCGTTCGCGAATCTCCTCGGTGGTCATGCCCAGGGCCTTGAGCAAAACCGACACCGGCTGCTTGCGCTTGCGGTCGACACGAACGGCAACGAGATCCTTCTTATCGATCTCGAATTCGAGCCACGCGCCGCGGCTGGGAATGATCTTGGCGGTGAAGACGTCCTTGTCCGTCGCCTTGTCAATGGAGCGCTCGAAGTAGGCCCCGGGGGAGCGCACGAGCTGCGAGACAACGACGCGCTCGGTGCCGTTGATGACAAACGTTCCTTTATCCGTCATCAAAGGGAAGTCACCCATGAAGACCGTTTGGGACTTGATCTCACCGGTCTCGTTGTTCATGAACTCGGCGGTCACGAACAGCGGCGCGGAGTAGGTGAAATCCTTGTCCTTGCACTGTTCCACCGTGTACTTCGACGGCTCGAAACGATGATCGCGGAAGGACAGCGACATCATTCCGGCAAGATCCTCGATCGGGCTGATCTCTTCGAAGATCTCGGTGAGGCCGGACACCTGGGGGATCTCGGTGTTCCCTGCGGCGATCTCTGCCGCGACCTTCGCCTGCCAATCCTCACGACCGAGGAGCCAGTCGAAACTGGCCTTCTGCAAGGCGAGTAGATCGGGAACTGCGAGAGGTTCGCGAATCTTCGCGAACGAGTGACGGGCTAAGCCCGGGGACAAAGGGGTGCTGACCGAAGTCTTTGCTGCCAAGACGATTCCTTCCGGGGCGCTGCTGCGTCGTCCGCGCCGACCCCGAGCACGTCTACGTGTTCCAGCCTGTCAAATCCACACACGAGTGCGAACGATCAGCCGGAATCCGGGAGTAGTGAGGGCAGCGCGAAGTAGCAGCATACCCACGGGGCACGCTGCTGTCTAACCCGGGGGAACCCCGACGGTCCCTCGATCGGATCGGTCCCTGATCAGGGGTGACAGCGAACCGCTCCCCTGTGGGCCCCGACTCGATCCTCGTCCCGACGGATCCGCACCGGGTATGTGCGTGCCTAGATGGTGGCCCGGTATCGGCAAAAGGTCAAGCAGGCAGGGGCAGGTCAGGGGATTTGTGTCCTGGCCGTGACCGAATTTGCCTGAATCCGGACACACAACGGGGGGCCGAGTCATCCTCGGCCCCCCGTTGAGGGTTTGGTGCTGGAGAGATCTACGCCAGAGAAACCGTCGCGCCGGCGCCTTCGAGGGCGGCCTTCGCTTCTTCGGCCTTCTCCTTGTTGACCTTCTCCAAGATGGGCTTCGGAGCGCCTTCCACGAGGTCCTTGGCCTCCTTGAGTCCGAGGCTCGTGAGGCCGCGGACCTCCTTGATGACGGCGATCTTGTTTCCGCCATCGGCTTCGAGGATGACGTCGAACTCGTCCTTGTCCTCGCCGCCCGCAGCTCCTGCGTCCCCTCCGCCGGCCGCGGGGGCCGCGGCTGCAGCGACCGCTACCGGAGCGGCAGCGGTGACCTCGAAGGTCTCTTCGAAGGCCTTGACGAACTCGCTGAGTTCGAGCAGGGACATCTCCTTGAATGCGTCCAACATTTCTTCGGTGCTCATCTTCGCCATGGTGGCGTCCTTTCGGTCATTCCGGCCGAGGGCCGGGTGGGCATCAGCCCTCGGTTGTCTCCTCCGCCTCGGCGGCCGGCTCAGCGTCGGCCTCCGGTGCGTCGGGGGTTGGTGAACTGTCGTGCGACGTTCCGTCTTCCTGGACGGCGTCTTCCTGGACGGCGTCCTGCTGGTCAGCCACGTCCTGGCCTTCAGCGGATGCGTCCTCCGACGCCGGGGCCTCGGCGGCTGGAGCCTCGGCCGTCGACGTTGAGGCCGACGGGTCGGCTTCGACCTTGGCCTGGAGTGCGCCGAGCGCTCGGGCTGCCTGTGCGAGCGGGGCAGCGAAAAGCGATGCAGCCTGGGACTGCTTCGCCTTCATCATGCCGGCTAGTTTGGCCAGGAGCACCTCACGGGATTCCAGATCCGCGAACTTCGCGAAGTCCTGCGGTGTGAGGATCGCCCCGTCCATGTAGCCGCCCTTGACGACCAAATCCGGGTTGTCCTTGGCGAAATCGCGAATTCCCTTCGCTGCCTCGACCGGATCGCCGTCGACGAATGCGATGGCGCTGGGACCTACCAGCAAGTCCTCGAAGCCCTCGATGCCCGCCTCGGCGGCTGCCCTCCTGGTCAGCGTGTTCTTGACGACCGAGAAAGTCACCGCTCCACCCAGCGAGCGACGAAGCTCTTTCAACTGGGCAACGGACAGTCCTCGGTAATCGGTGAGCACAGCGGCAGCAGAGGATCGGAATCGATCGGTGATCTCGGCGACGGTGTCGACCTTGTCTTGCCGGGCCATCAGATCTCCCTCCTTGTTCGGACCGAACTCAGGATCCGGAAGGGGAGCGCGACATGCGCACGCGAGCGGC